>NZ_JBXWMF010000040.1:0-33214 GCF_059609725.1 Ruegeria sp. YTSC199 | reverse complement strand
GCGTCAAGGAAGGCGTCATCGAAGCGATGAAGTTCTTCACAAACGTCAAAACATATTCCCTGCCCTGGCCAGACTGATTGCCCGTCGGTATAAACAAAAAAGGACCCGGTCCATCTGGCCGGGGCCTGTTATGTATGGGTCAGCCCTGCACGACGTCCTGACGCTGAACGCCCAGCCCTTCGATACCAAGCTCTAGCTTGTCGCCCGGCTTCAGATAGGTCTGCGGGTTTTGCCCCATGCCCACGCCCGGGGGCGTTCCGGTCGAGATCACATCACCCGGTTGCAGCGACATAAATTGCGACAGGTGCGAGACAACGGTCGCCACACTGAAATGCATCGTTTTGGTGGATCCGTCCTGGTAACGGTGGCCGTTTACCTCAAGATACATCGGCAGGTTCTGCGGATCGGCGACCTCATCCCGTGTCACCAACCAAGGCCCGATCGGGCCAAAGGTGTCTGCTGATTTGCCTTTTACCCACTGACCCGAGCGATGCAGCTGGAAGTCACGCTCTGAAAGGTCGTTTACCACGCAATAGCCGGCAACGTGGTCCAGCGCCTTGGTCTCGGACACGTATTTCGCCTCTTTGCCGATAACCACGCCCAACTCAACCTCCCAATCGGTCTTAACCGAGCCCCGCGGGATTTCGACCGTATCGTTCGGGCCAATGATTGCGGAGGTGGCTTTGAAAAAGATAACCGGTTCGGCGGGCAGCTCCATGCCGCTCTCAGCTGCGTGATCGGCATAATTCAGACCGATGCAGATGAACTTGCCGACCTGACCGACACAGGCGCCGATGCGCGGTTTACCATCGACAAGAGGCAGTCCGGCCAGATCGAGTACGCGCAAACGCGCCAGGCCCTCATCGCTCAGCACATCCCCCTCGATATCATCAACGATGCCGGACAGATCGCGCATATTGCCGTCTCCATCCAACACTCCGGGCTTTTCCGCGCCAACCGGTCCATAGCGTAGAAGCTTCATTTCCTGTTCCTTTTCAACTCAGATGGTCCAACCGCCGTCGATGGCGAAAGGCTGACCCGTGGTGTAGTTGCTGGCATCACTTGCCAGATACAGCGCAAGCTCGGCCACTTCCTCGGCCGTTCCGATCCGGCCCATTGGCTGACGCGCAATGAAGTCCGTCATGGCTTGCTCATAATCGCCCGTGGCGCGCAGCCGGTCATGCAGGCTGGGACTGTCGACCGTGCCGGGGCAAATCGCGTTGCAGCGAATACCCTGGGTCACAAAATCTGCTGCCACCGACTTGGTCAAACCGATAACAGCCGCCTTAGAGGCGCAATAAGCAAACCGGTTCGGCACGCCTTTCAGCGACGACGCGACCGAGGACATGTTGATGATCGATCCTCCACCATTTTGAAGCATCGCTGGCAGGGTCAGACGGATAAGCCGGTACATGGCCTTGACGTTCAGATCGAAGCTGAAGTCCCAGTCCTTTTCCTCGCACTCCAAAATGGACCCGCCCGCAACATAGCCTGCGCAGTTGAACAACACGTCCAACGGCGGCAACCCCGCCGTGGCGGCCTGAACTGCTTTCGCGTCGGTGACGTCCAGTTTCAGGATCTGGATGCCGGTGATTGCCGCCAGTTCCGCCAGCGAAGCGTCATTGATATCGCAGGCAATGACCTGCGCGCCTTGCGCCGCAAAAAGCTCAGCCGAGGCGCGCCCGATACCCTGGCCTGCAGCGGTGATCAGGGCTGTTTTGCCGGACAGACGGTTGGAAGGAGAAGTCATCGCGTCTCTCACACCTGTTCGGGCAGAAGATCGGTTGGCAGGTTCTGATAGCAGACCGGCCTCAGAAAGCGACGGATCGACAGGGTGCCGACCGATGTCGCTCCGAAATTGGTCGATGCAGGGTAGGGGCCGCCATGTACCATGCTGTCACAGACCTCGACACCGGTGGGGAAACCATTGGCCAGCAAACGGCCCGCTTTGCGCTCAAGCATGGGCACCAGTTTGCGCGCCGTTTCCGCATCCTCTGCGTCCATATGCAAGGTGCAGGTTAGTTGCCCTTCGACTGCACGGGCGATGTCGGTCATCTGATCGACGTCGCGGGCGCGCACAATGATGCCAGTGGGGCCAAAGACCTCTTCGTGCAGACTGTCATTGGCCAGCCAATGGTCGCCGGAGACGACGAACAGGTTAGGGGCAGCAGTGCGGGGTGCGCTGTCTTTGCTGACTATTTGAGTAACCCCGGTCGCGTCGGCAAATTTTGCCACGCCTTTGCGATAGGCCTCGGAAATTCCACTGGTCAGCATCGTCTGCTCAGACGTTTCGCTCAAAGCGGACTGCGCCGCCGCCTGCAGGGCATCGGCATCCGGTCCGTCAACCACGACGGCGATACCGGGATTGGTGCAGAACTGGCCTGCGCCCATGGTCAGCGATCCCGCCCAGCCGGTGCCAATCTCGGCGCCCCGCGCCGTAGCGGCTTTGGGCAGAACAAACATCGGGTTGACCGAGCCCAGCTCACCAAAGAACGGGATGGGTTCGGAACGCTGTGCACAGATATCGAACAGCGCCCGACCGGCGCGCAACGACCCGGTGAAACCGACCGCCCGGATCAGCGGGTGTTGCGCCAGAGCCGTTCCGACCCCGATCCCGTCACTTTGGATCAACGAGAACGTACCATTGGGATTGCCGGTTGCCTTGACCGCGGCATCAATCGCCTGCGCCACGATCTCACCCGTGCCGGGGTGCGCCGGATGGCCTTTGACGATAACCGGACAACCCGCAGCCAATGCCGCCGCCGTGTCCCCACCCGCGACCGAGAACGCCAGCGGGAAGTTCGACGCCCCGAACACTGCAACCGGACCCAGGGGGCGCTGGATCATCTGCAAATCAGGGCGGGGCAGGGGCGCGCGATCCGGCAGGGCGGGATCGTGACGATGGTCCAGATACTCTCCGGCTTCAATGTGATCCGCAAACAGCCGCAACTGGCCTACAGTCCGGCCCCGCTCTCCTTGCAGCCGCCCCTCGGGGAGGCCGGTTTCCTGGCACCCGATCTCACTGATTGCATCGCCGCGTGCGTCGATCTCGTCCGCTATTTTTCGCAACAGCGCAGCCCGCTCGGTTCGCGTGGACCAACCGAATGTGGCAAAAGCATCTTCCGCGGCCTGAACGGCGGCATCCACATGCGCTGGCGTTCCCACGGAAAAGTCGTGGCTCGGCCCGTGTGCGGGGTCCGATGAAAAAGTAGCCTCGGCCCCGACCCATTCGCCGGCGATCAGGTGTTTTCCGGTCAACATGTTCTAATTTTCCTTAAATCAGCCCGCGCCGGGCGAGGTTTCGCATCAGGTGGGACGCCCCGAATTTCCATTCAGGGCATTCGGTCGACAAGCGCACCGTGTTGGTCAGCGCACCCAGCTTATCGCTTGAAATCGTGACGATATCACCCAGTTTATGAGTGAACCCTCCACCCGGAGTATCGCGATCCTGAGTCGGTGCAAAGAGGGTTCCAAGAAACAGCATCAATCCGTCAGGATACTGGTGATGCCGCCCGATGGTCTGGGCCACCAGATCGATCGGATCACGGCTGATTTGTGCCATCGAGGAATGGCCTTTCATCTCAAACCCGTCAGGGCCAGCCACGGTCAGCGTCAGCTCTGCAGTGCGGACGTCATCCAGCGTGAAACTGTCATCAAACAACCGGATCATCGGCCCGATCGCGCAGGACGCGTTGTTGTCCTTGGCCTTGCTTAGCAACAAGGCCGAGCGTCCCTCCACGTCCCGCAAATTGACGTCATTGCCTAACGTCGCGCCCTTAATCTTGCCCAATGAGTTGACGGCCAGAACTACTTCGGGTTCAGGATTGTTCCAGGTTGAGATCGGATGCAGGCCAACATCTGCGCCATGCCCCACCGAAGACAGCACCTGCGCCTTGGAGAACACCTCGGCATCCGGGCCGATCCCGACCTCAAGATATTGGCTCCAAAGCTCCTCAACGATCAGTGCCTCTTTGACCTGCGCCGCCGCGTCGGACCCCGGCACAATGTTGGTCAGGCTGTCACCGATGCGTGCCCCGATACGGGTGCGGATCGCCTCGGCCTTGGCCGGGTCACCCGCGGCTTGCTCTTCGATCACACGCTCGACCATGGAACCCGCGAAGGTGACACCGCAGGCCTTTACCACCTGCAGATCGCACGGGGCCAGCCACTGATGGTTTCCATCCTGCGGACCCAACGCCTCACCCGGTGCCGAGCGCGTATAGTTGGCGGCATCCTTCCGTTCCAGGATGTCGCGCACTGTTGGTGCCTCTTTGGAGGTGATATCAAACAGCTGTCCATCGCGCAGGGTCACGACGGAGGGGCCAACACCCGCGCGCTTCACGCGCCCCAACCACAAACCGCTGGTATCCAAATTCGGAAGTGTCATTTCAGTCCCTGAGGTTATAAGCCCGAGCGGCATTGCCCCCCAGCACCGCATTGCGTTCAGTTTTGGTCAGTGCGCTCAGCAACTCGTCAGTAGTGTCGAGCCAACGCTGATAACTGCTGGCCAATGTGCAGACCGGCCAGTCACTGCCCCAAATCAGGCGGGACGGGCCGAATGTGTCCAGCAGGTGATCGACATAGGGACGCAGATCATCGACCGTCCAATCCGGCGCGGCTTCGGTGACCATCCCGGACAGCTTGCACCAGGCGTCGGTGTCGCGGGCAAGGGCAGCGATGTCTTCAGCCCAACCGGAAATCAACCGGTCCTTGATCAGAGGTTTTGACCCGTGATCAATCACCACACGCATCTGCTGTTGGCGCGCCAACAGCTGGCGCAACGGACCGAGATGCTGTGGCAACGTCAGGGCATCAAAGGTGAGTTCGTGACGCTGCACTGCCTCAAATGCAGGGATCAATACCTCTCCTAACATCCAATTTGGATCCGGGATGTCCTGAATCATTGGCCGCAACCCAACCAGAGTCGAGTTCGCCGACAGCTTTTTAATCTGTGTCGGCACATCGGCGGCTGCGAAATCGACCCAACCGACCACACCTTTGATGAAATGGGTTTGATCGGCCAAAGACAGCATATATTCCGTCTCGGCCACCGTTGGTGCGGCCTGCACCAGAATCGTGCCTTCAATACCCGCCGCCTCGATAAGAGGGGCAAGATCGCCCGGTGAGAAATCGCGATAAATCGCAGCAAGTTCTGGCGTCAGCCAGCCGTAATCACCGCGTGCCAACGACCAAAAATGCTGATGTGCGTCGATCTTCATCCAACGACGCCCTTCTTGAGGATGATATTGCCGTACAGCCGTCGCTCACCCGTCTGAACGATTGCAAAGGCGTTGGCGGCACGATCATAGAAGGCAAACCGTTCCAACCCCTGAATGCGGGCGGGATTATCTGCGGTCGCATCAATGACGGTTTGAAAGTCGGCCACGGCGTCGGGCACCGCGTCCGGGTTCCCGACCACCTGCATGGTCAGCGCCGGATCAGGCACGAATGTATCCAGCGGCATCACGGACAGCACAGCCCGCAGCAACTCACTGGCCGAGGACCCGTCGGCGCGAATGCAAATCGGGCCAATGCTTGAGCCCGGAAAATTCGCATCCGCGATCACGATCTCATCCCCGTGCCCCATGGCTCGCAGGGTGTGCAGAAGATCGGGCGAGAGGATTGGATCGATGTTATGCAGCATTGGCGGCCTCAGCGGGCAGGGGTGCATCGGGACGGATCAGACCCTCGGATCGCAAATCAGACCAGAGACCTGGCGGAATCTTGCGGTTCAGCAAGGCGACATTGGCCTGCACTTCGGCGGCACTGACCGCGCCGGGGACTACGGTTTTGACGCTAGGGTGACCCAGAACGAACTGCAGCGCGGCTGCGATCAGCGGCGTGTCATGCGCGGCGCAGACCGCTTGGATCTTGCACACCCGATTCAGGATCTCCTCTGGTGCATCAGCGTAGTTATACTTGGCCCCCGGCACCGTTCCGGTGGCTAAGATGCCTGAGTTGTAAGGCCCACCCAGAATGATGCCCACATCACGTTCTTCACAGAGCGGCAGGAAACTGTCCAACGCTTCCTGCTCCAGCAACGTATACCGTCCGGCCAACAGAAAGCCGTCGAAATCACCCAACCCCAACAGTTTCTCGCAAACCTGCCATTCATTCACTCCGGCACCGATCGCAGCGACCTCACCTGCATCTCGCAGTTCGGCCAGAGCCTTGTAGCCGCCACCATCGAAAAGCTCGCGCACCTTGGCGTCCGACATCTCCTGACTGCCTTGACTGAAGACGCAAACGTCATGAACCAGCAGGATATCGGCATTGGTGACGCCGAGCCGGTCCCGGCTCGCTTCATAGGACCGCATTACACCGTCATAGGTATAATCGAACACGATGCGTTTCTGCGGCACATCCACAAAGGCTTCGGGGGTAACTTCATGCGGCTCGCAATCCAGCAGCAGGCGCCCGATCTTGGTCGACAGCTGGATGGATTCTCGCCCAAATCGGGCGATCGCCTCGCCAAACCGGTGCTCGGACCGGCCGAGTCCGTATTGCGGCGCGGTGTCGAAAAACCGGATGCCCGCATCATAGGCAGCCTGCAATGCGGCCTGCGCGTCCTCATCCGAGACTTTGCGATAGAGATTGCCCAGTGGCGCGCCACCGAACCCCATACGAGTCAGCGGCACGGGCCTTTTGGTGCGATGGTTCAGAAGTTCGATTTGTGAAACGGTCATCCTGCTTCCCGTGCTGCCTGGGTGGTGATGTTAAAAAGATGCGGTTGTTCCTGTATCAGAACCTCGATCCGCGGCATGAGCTGTCCCAGATGGTGCCGCATGGTCGCCTGCGCGGCCTGCTCATTGCAGTCCATAATGGCAGCGTGAATGGCGCGATGCTCTTCCAGAGTTTCCGCAACGCGCCCCGGCGTCGGCAGCAACAGCATCCGGGCGCGGCTGACTTGCAGCGATACGGTCTGCGCCACCTCGCCCAGACGTTTGAAACCGGTAAACTGCATCAGCAACGCATGGAATTCCTCGTCAGCCTGGTAGAACCCGGGAATATCCTCATCCTCGATCAGCAGTTCCTGCAGACGCATGTTCCGGCTGAGCTTCTTGCGCTGATCCAAAGTCAGGTCGCGCGCCACCTTGGCGACGGTCGCCAATTCCAAAGCCTCGCGCAGGAACATGCCTTCGCGGATTTCCGGCATCGAGAAATACGAGACCCGCGTTCCCGATTGCGGTACGACATCCACCAGACCCTCGGCGGCCAGCCGGGCAATCGCCTCGGTCACGGGCGCCCGCGAAACGTTCAACCGCTCGCAGATCGGCGCTTTTCTGAGTGTTGCACCGGGCGGAAAGTCCAATGACAAAATGGCCTGTTTGATCGCCTGATATACACGCTGCGCCAGCGAGCCTTCATCCGACGCAATATCGCGCAACAGCTGCGCGTCGATGTCCTGTAGTTTGCTCATAAGGTCGATCTATCATACTAACATGTTAGTTGACAAGTATGTGTTCAGGTTTTAGCAATCAGGGCAGTCAAGCGGGGACAGGATGCACGCAGACCATAAAAACAAGGCCTTCGGAACGGCGACACGTGATACGGTCAAGCTGAACCCAGATGATAATGTCGTGATCGCGCTGCGCGATTTGAACGCCGAAGACCGGCCAGCCGGCCTGACCACACCACTGACTGGCCCTGTCAATCGCGGGCACAAAATCGCCGTATCCGCGATTGCTGCCGGTGAGAGCGTTATTCGCTACGGGCAAATCATCGGACAGGCAAAAAGTGACATCAGCCCCGGCGATCATGTTCACGTGCACAATCTTGGTATGGGGGCGCATCAACAGGATTATGCCCATGCCAGCGTCAATACACCATTGGCGGCACTGAATGAAGGCCGCACCTTTCAGGGCTTTCACCGCGCCGATGGAAAGGTTGGAACGCGCAATTATGTCGGCATTCTGACAACGGTGAATTGTTCAGGCTCGGTCGCGCGTTTCATTGCCGAAGCGACTGAAAAAACGGGCCTGTTGGACAATTATCCCAATATCGACGGCGTAGTACCGATCGTTCACGGCACCGGCTGCGGCATGTCGGGTAAGAACGAAGGTTATGCGGCCCTGTTCCGCACCTTGGCTGGATATGCCCAGCATCCAAACTTTGCGGGCATTCTGCTGATAGGGTTGGGCTGCGAAGTCATGCAAGTCGCGGATCTGGTCGGCGGTCGTCCTATCCGGCAGGATGGTGCGCTGCGCTACATGACCATCCAGAACGAAGGCGGCACCCGCCGCACCATTGAGCGCGGCTTGCAAGAGTTGCGTGGTATTGCGGAACTGGCAAATCAGGCGACGCGCGCTCCGGCCCCGGTCAGTGCGATCACGGTCGGAATGCAGTGCGGCGGATCGGATGGGTATTCCGGGATCACCGCCAATCCGGCACTGGGATATGCATCAGACCTACTGGTGCGCCATGGCGGCACAACAATCCTGTCGGAAACTTCCGAGGTTTATGGGGCCGAGCATCTTTTGACCCGCCGCGCCGAGACACCGGAGGTCGGCCAGAAACTGATCGACCGCATCCACTGGTGGGAGGACTACACCGCCCGCAATGGTGGTGAAATGGACAACAACCCCAGTCCCGGAAACAAACGAGGCGGGCTGACGACCATTCTGGAGAAATCGCTGGGCGCAGTGGCCAAGGGCGGTACCGCTCCGATGCGGGACGTCTACAAATTCGGCGAGATAATCGACAAAAAGGGCTTTGTCTTTATGGACAGCCCCGGATTCGATCCTTGCTCGGTCACCGGTCAGGTGGCCTCGGGCGCTAATCTGATCGTGTTCACCACCGGGCGGGGTTCGGTTTCCGGCTATCAGCCGACCCCTTGCATCAAACTGGCCACCAACTCGGAAATGTATGCGCGAATGGCAGACGACATGGACCTGAACTGCGGGGATATCGTCACCGAAGGCATCAGCATCGAAGCCAAGGGCGAAGAGCTTTTTGAAATGCTGGTTCGTGTCGCTTCCGGAGAGAAAACCAAAAGTGAGGAACTTGGCTTTGGGGGCGTCGAGTTCGTCCCCTGGCAAATCGGCGCGGTGATGTAACCCGCGCTGCCCTTGGGGAGAGGGGCGATATGAGAGGAGAAATGGCAAAACTGGTCGACATGACGGGGATCGACAAGCATTTCCCCGGAGTGCACGCGTTAAAATCCGTGCAGTTCGACCTGTTCCCGGGCGAGGTTCACGCGCTGATGGGTGAGAACGGGGCCGGGAAAAGCACGCTGATGAAGATTCTGTCAGGGATTTATCAGCGCGACAGTGGCGATCTGGTCATCGAAGGTAAATCCGTCAGCCCGACCACTCCGCGCGAAGCACAGGATCTGGGCATCGGCATCATCCATCAGGAACTGAGCCTGATGAATGACCTGACCGTCGCGCAGAACATCTTTATCGGACGCGAGCCGCGCAAGAGTTTTGGTCGACTGGACGAGGCCGCACTGAACGCGCAAACCGCCGAAATTTTTGCCTCGATGAACCTGTCGCTGGAGCCAAAAACACTGGTTGGTAGCCTGACCATTGCGAAACAGCAGATGGTCGAGATCGCAAAGGCGTTGTCCTATCGGTCTCAGGTCCTGGTCATGGATGAACCCACAGCGGCACTGAACGATGCCGAGATTGCCGAACTGTTTGTCATCATCCGCCGCCTCAAGGCCGAAGGCGTGGGCATTGTCTACATCAGCCACAAGATGGATGAATTGAAGCAGATTGCCGACCGCGTCACCGTCATGCGAGACGGAGAATATGTTGGCACCGTGGACGCAGCGGAGACTCCGATCAGCCGGATCATTGCGATGATGGTGGGGCGCGAGGTGAACGAAAAACCACTGGACGTTCCGAATCTGGACGATGCAGAGGTGTCGCTGCAGGTTTCCGGCCTGACACGGGGAAAGGACATTCACGACGTCAGCTTCTCGGTTCAGAAAGGCGAAATACTGGGTTTTGCCGGGTTGATGGGGGCAGGGCGCACCGAAGTGGCCCGCGCCATTTTCGGGGCCGACCCCAAAGACAGCGGGGAGGTTCGGGTGCATGGGAAACCCGTGTCGATCAAGTCTCCCAAGGATGCGGTGAGCGCGGGGATCGGGTATCTGTCGGAAGACCGCAAGCACTTCGGCCTGGCAACGGGCATGAACGTGCGGGACAATATCGCTCTGGCCTCTATGGACCTGTTCACCGCGACGGGTGGGGTTCTGAACGACGGTGAAATCAGCTCCACGGCCAAAAGTTACATCAATCAGTTGGGTATACGTACTCCCTCGGACGTGCAGGAGGTACGGCTGTTGTCTGGCGGCAATCAGCAGAAGGTCGTCATCGCCAAATGGCTTCTGCGCGACTGCGATATCCTGATCTTTGACGAACCCACCCGTGGCATCGACGTGGGCGCAAAGTCCGAGATCTACAAGCTGCTCGAAGAACTGGCCGGGCAGGGCAAGACGATCATCGTGATCTCTTCGGAACTGCCCGAGATCATGCGCCTCAGCCACCGCATCGCAGTGATGTGCGAAGGCCGACTGACCGGCATTCTGCCCGGCGGAAAAGACACCACTCAGGAAGACATCATGCATCTGGCGACCCAACGCAAGGCGGCGATGCGGGTAACAGGGACAGTGCAATGACCACAGCCACGGATATCGACAAAAAGAAACCCCTTGCGGGTCTGTCGGAGAGCGGCGCCTATCAAAAACTGCTGGCGTTTGCCAGTTTGATTGCCCTGCTGATCGGGTTCTCGATCGCATCGCCGAATTTCATGCAGACCTCGAACATGATCGCCATTCTGCAGGCCACCTCGGTCAATGGGGTGTTGGCGGTGGCCGCGACTTTGATCATCATCACCGGCGGCATTGACTTGTCGCTGGGCACTCTGATGACGTTTTGCGCGGTGATCGCAGGTGTTGTGCTGACTTATATGGGGATGCCCTTGCTACTGGGCGTGGTGGCCGCCATCGCGGCAGGTGCATTGTGCGGCCTGTGCTCGGGAACGTTTGTGGCCAAGATGAAAATCCCGCCCTTCATTGCCACGCTGGGCATGATGTTGATCCTCAAGGGCCTGTCGCTAGTGATTTCCGGAACACGCCCGATCTATTTCAACGACACGCCGGGGTTTGACCAGATTTCGCGTGGGTCCCTGATTGGTGAGTTCTTCCCGGCACTACCAATCCCGAACGGGGTGCTGATCCTGTTCCTCGTGGCCATTGCGGCCTCGTACATTCTGGGCCGCACGGTTCTGGGGCGCTACACCTTTGCGCTGGGATCGAACGAAGAGGCGGTGCGCCTGTCGGGCGTGAACACCGACATGTGGAAAATGCGCATCTACGCGTTGGCCGGAGCCATCTGTGGCATCGCCGGTATCCTAATAGCGTCGCGCCTGAATTCGGCGCAGCCCGCGCTGGGTCTGGGTTACGAACTGGAAGCCATTGCCGCCGTGGTGATCGGCGGTACATCGCTGTCCGGCGGGCGCGGCACGATTTTGGGCACGCTGATCGGTGCGCTGATCATGGCAGTGCTGACCAACGGGTTGCGGGTGCTGTCCGTGGCACAGGAATGGCAGACCGTCGTAACCGGCGCGATCATCATTCTGGCCGTCTATGCCGACATGGCCCGACGAAAGAAATCCGGCTGAAGCCATTCAATAAAAGACAAAACAACCAAATGGAGGAGGAAATCATGTTTTCACGTCGATTTATTCTGGGGGCGATTGGTGCCGCCACGCTTGCAGCCCCGGCCTCAATGGCCATGGCCGAGGACATCTATATCCCGCTGGTCTCGAAAGGGTTTCAGCACCAATTCTGGCAGGCGGTGAAATCCGGTGCGGAACAAGCGGCCGATGAATACGGCGTGACCATCACCTTTGAAGGCCCCGACAATGAAACCATGGTGGACCGCCAGATCGACATGCTGGCGGCCGCACTTGCCAACAATCCCAAGGCCATCGGGTTTGCTGCGCTGGACAGTCAGGCCGCGATACCGCTTCTGAAACAAGCTAATGAAAAGGGCATCCCGATCATCGCCTTCGACAGCGGTGTCGACAGCGACATCCCGGTCTCAACCGCGACCACCGACAACCTGGCGGCGGCGGCGTTGGCTGCGGACAAGATGGCCGAAAAGATCGGCGGCAAAGGCAAGGTTGCCGTGGTCGCCCACGACCAGACAAGCCGCACCGGTATCGACCGTCGCGACGGGTTCGTGAATCGCATCGCCGAGAAATACCCCGATATTGAAGTTGTCACCGTTCAATATGGCCAGGGGGATCACCTTAAATCCACCGAAGTGACCAAAGCCATCCTGACTGCAAACCCCGATCTGAATGGCATTTTCGGAACTAACGAAGGGTCGGCCATCGGTGTGGTTAACGGAGTGCAGGAACTGGGTACCGAAGGGCTGGTGATCATTGGCTATGACAGCGGAAAAGCGCAGAAAGATGCGATCAAAAGCGGGTTGATGGCTGGCGCTATCACGCAGAACCCGGTTGGCATCGGCTATGAAACCGTCAAAGCCGCCGTCGCCGCCATGAATGGTGAGGACGTTCCGGCGTTGATCGACACCGGTTTCTACTATTACGACGCCTCAAATATCGACGACCCGAAAATATCGGCCGTTCTGTACGACTAACGACTACACCACTCACGGCGACCCGGCCCGCCTGTTTCAGGCGGGTCGGTTTCCGTTTGGCTTCGGTCAGCCGCACGCAGGCCTGCCGGTGCAATTCCGCCAGAGCGGACATATTCTCGTTTCGTATTTGTTGAACAAGTGTGTTAGGGTCCGGAATATATTTTCTGACTTAAATTAAAGGTAGTTGATCCATTGCCAGACAAATCCAACAGCTTATTCAAGCTGCGCCCCCTCGAGAAGGCGGATCTGGAGGTCATCACCCCCTGGTTTCAGGATATCGAGGACCTCGCCCGATTTGACCGCACATTACGCATTCCCTTCAATATGGCACAAACCGAAGAGGTCTGGAGCGGCTCGCTTAACCCATTTCGGAGCGACAACAGATGCTGGTTCGCTATCGAATCCAATAGCGGACAGATTCTTGGCATGGCGGGACTCGAGGCCATATCCCCGGTCAACCGGGACGCAATTGTTGCCATGTTCGTCGAAAAATCAGCCAGACGGTTAGGCTTGGCTATCAGAGCGACCGCTCTGGTTGCAGATTTTGCATTCCGCCAGCTTGGCTTGAACCGGCTTACCTCGTACTATCGGGAAGATAACCACATAAGTCGCGACCTCGTGGAAAAACTGGGGTGTCAGGTCGAAGGGACAATGCGGCAAGCTTGGTTCGCGGATGGAACATTCCACGACATGATCGTCGTTGGCATTCTCAGGCAAGATTGGATGGACAGGCGCCCCATCCTAGCAAACGAACTTGACCAGGCGACAGTCGTGACTCTCGGGTCGGACGGGATTTCAGGTTGGTCCTGGCCACCGCAAGTTGATGAGTGTGAGTAACGGGGTGTGATTTCGCTTTCAGAGCGCAAAAGCACATTTTGCTATAAACTGACGATAGGGTTCGAACGCAGCCCCTGAGACGAGTATTGAATGTGAACACCACAAGTCCAAATCCTTCCATTACGCAGAAGCTGGGCGCGATCCTGTTTGCCGACGTCGTCGGGTATTCGCGCCTGATGAGCGAGAATGAGCTGGATACGTATAATGCTCTGAAATTATTGATTTCTCAGCTCGAAGAGACCTGCGCCGCGTTTCAGGGCCGGGTGGTCGAGGTGCGCGGAGACGGTATTCTGGCCCTGTTTGACACCGCCACCAGCGCGGTGGAGTTCGGAGTAGAACTGCATCGAATTGCCAGCCAGCACAACCAAGAGCGAACCGATGATCAGCGACTCAATTTCCGCGCCGGCGTTCATCTGGGCGAAATCCTGATCGATGATCGCGGTATCCATGGCGACAATGTCAATATCGCCGCCCGACTTCAGGAAATCGCGGAACCTGAAAGGGTCTATGTCAGCTCGGCCGTTTATGATCAGGTCTGCAACCGCCTGCGCTATGGGTATGAATTTCTTGGCCCCAAACAACTGAAGAACATCATGTCCCCCGTCTCGACCTACTGCGTGCGCAGTGAGGTTGCCGGGGCGACAATGGCCGGGACGATGCGACCTGAAATTCTTGGAGACGTGTTGGAACGTCCCGACACGCCCTCGGTCGCCATTTTGCCTTTCAGCAGCCAAAGCGGGGACGAGTCGGACAGCTGGATCGCCGAAGGGCTGACCGACGACATCATCATGAACCTGTCCAAATTCCGCAATCTGTTCGTGATCGCGCGGAATTCGTCTTTCTTCTTCAAGACACAGTCGATGCCACCGAAAGAGGCGGCGCAAAAGCTGAACGTACGCTATGTCGCCCGGGGCAGTGTGCGCCGGTCGGCAAGCCGCATCCGGATTACGGCGGAATTGATCGATGCCACAACCGAACGCACCATTTGGGGCGAGCGGTTTGATCGCAAGATCGACGATATCTTCGATATCCTGGACGAAGTGACCGAGTGCATCGTGGCCGCCACTGCGGTGATGATTGAATCGCACGAAAAGCGGCGCATGATTCAGGCGATCCCGTCTGACCTTGAGGCCTATGGGTCCGTGCTTCAGGGTCAGCACCATATTTTCAAGTATACACGGAACGACAACCGCAAGGCGCAAGATTTCTACCAGTCCGCGCTTGATCGGGACGAAAGCTATGCCCGTGCGGCGGCGGCGCTGTCACGGACCCTGAATATCGACTGGCGCTATTCCTGGAGCAAGGATCCCTCTACCGCGCTGGACCAAGCGCTGACCTTTGCACAACGCGCAATCGAACTGGATCCCACCGATGCGCGCGGGTTTGGCGAATTGGGCTATGTCCATCTGTATCGCAAGGAACATGATACGGCGTTGCAATCCTACCGCCGAGCTTTGGCACTGAATCCGAATGACGCTGACATGCATTCCGATTTCGCCGATGCGTTGGCGCATTCAGGAGACAATGAAACAGCAATCACTCATCTCCAACAGGCAATGCGGCTGAACCCATACTTTCCGGACCAGTACCTGTGGCATTTAGGGGGGGCGTATTACAACCTCCGCCGCTATGAGGACGTGATCCAAACAGTTAACAAAATGAACAACCCGACGGAAGGGCAACGAATGCTGGCTGCCAGCTATGCACAGCTTGGCCAAACCGACCTAGCCCGTCAGATCGCCGAAAAGCACAGGGCCGTTCACCCCAATTTCTCGCTTGAGCGATGGAAGGCTGTTCTTCCGGATCGATTGGAAGAAGATACTCAGCATTTTGTGGAAGGTCTAAAAAAAGCCGGGTTCTGATCAGATATGAAAAAGGGCGTGTGTTTGTCGCGCCCTAGTTTTCCACATCGCCGATTGGGATTAGTCGCCGCCGCGGGCTTTTGCACCGCTCACCTTAGCGCCACTGACCTTGGCACCCGAAACCTTCGCTCCGCTGACCTTGGCACCCGAAACCTTCGCTCCGCTGATCGCGGGGCTGTCGAACCCGAAATAAATGTCCAACAGAACCTGTTCGAACATACCTGACGTGACATCCATACGCATGGTCTGATCAGCCTTGTCGTAGTTCCAGTACATAATGTCGTTGGCCATCTGATAGTCAGCCGCCGCGACACCGCTTTTGGACGGATCGTTGGGCGCCCGAGAGGCAAGATTTCCCGGCAGATTGCCATCCGTGGCGCTTTTTCCTTTACCATGAACAAGGAAGATCGCGGGTTCGGGAAGGTCGTAATACGTACCTTCATAGGCGAACCCGTAAATCTTGGCGAACCTGGGTTCATCTTCGCCGTCCTTGGCAAACTGCTTGTCCAGCTGTTTGTTATTTCCTTGTCCGCGCTTGTCGGTGACGACGTATTTCATGTCATCAAGGACGCGTCCGAAAATCAACACTTCGGAAAAACTGAGCAAAGTTTCTGGCATAAACTCATCTCCTGATTGCAGGCTTGACGACATGGGACGCCTCGCCCCCCCTAACGAAGACCCGAAAAGTCACGAGTCAAAATGTTCCTAAAAATCACCTTTCGTTTGAATGCCACAAAACCATTTAAAAATAAAGGGTTTTAGGCGTCAGTCCGGCATCTGCGTGCGGACCGAATTTGAATGGCTGTCTTCTTCAGGATCAGGCAGGCGCGGTCCTGCGGTTGTCAATCCGATGTCACGCACACGGAAGTTGCCTTCGATAATATTGCGAAAAGCGCCACCGGTGATCTCTTGATCCACGGCCAGCAGAGCCTTTTCCACTCCGAAATAGCTGAGCATATCCGCATCCAGCATCTCCCACGCATCGGCCAAGTATGTGCCCAGATAGTCGCGCGCCTCAAGCAGGGCGATGCGAAAGCCTTCGGGGTTTTCGGCATATCGCTTGTCGAAAACACCCTGCATCACCCGGTTATAGTCGGGCGATCCTTCCAGCTGATCCGACAGGTTCTCCTCCTCGGCCGAGATCAGGCCGTGAACCAGCAAACGCTCATGATAGATATCGACGAAAATATCGAACATCGCACCGGTCAGGGGTTCGGACAGAGCATGCTCGCTGGACCACCCGGCGGTGAATTCCGACAAGGACCGGTCATTCGCCGCAAGCCGGATCTGCGCGTTTTCAGACAGCTCGGCAAATCGGCTGAGCCGGTTGAAGGTGTAGAGGTTCCCCCGCGTGTTCTCCAGCAAATCATCCACCACCGAACCGAAATGCAGCGACGCCAACAAAGCCACCAGATCGGCAGCGGATTCATGAAATCCGTAGTACTCACCCGAGGCATCACCATCTGTCGGCATCCCGATCACGCTGTAGATGATGGCATGTCCGATCTCATGCGCGACCACGTCGAAATTCAGGCTATAGGGCCGGTATTCATCCCCGTGCTCATGGGTGCCGCCAGTTTCCAGAAAGCCCCAACCGATATGCGCGTTGTCCAGACTGGGCAGCAGCGACAGTTCCAGCCGGTCGAAATCGCGGGCGAAATGCCACGGGATCGGGCGGTCGAAATAGCCCTGCCAGACATCCATGGTGAAATGAGCTGAGCCGAACAGATGTGCGGCCTCAAAAGAGGGGTTGCTGGGATCGATGTGGATGAAGTTGCCGAATTCATCCGGCATGGCAGGCGGCTGGACGTAACCGTCCCAAGGCGGCAGATACATGCCCGGCCCGTTCGGCCCCGGTACGATCGCACCATAAGGCGTGGTCTTACCCACCGGGTTGACCGTGTACATACGCGGCCCGGACGGCCCCGGTCCGATGCTGCCTTGTGGTGCAGAAATCTCGACCAGCTCCAGTGGAGCGTTGGGCTCCAGAAACGGAGACTGCGGGTACAGCAGAAACCGGGTACCGGGTTCTTCATCAATCTGTTCGGGTAAGTTCACAAAACGCCCTCCCGTGCGGTACTCGGTCAAGTCCGGTGGCCTCTTATTCTGCGGCTCCGGTGTCGGCACCCCTGTGGCAATACAAAAACTCGGCTTCTATCATCTCATAAAACGCATCCCGCCCGACCAGACCGAGCGTCACTGCGTAAGAGTCAAGGTCATCGGGCACCGGCTGGTCAAGACGAGATTCAAAATACCATATCAGCACCCGCAACCGATCCACACCGGACTGGCCCGTCGGAAGGGCCTGTTCCGCCTTTCTGGCAGCCCGGTTACGCAACTCGCTATACTGATCCGAGCGGCGCAGCTCCGACAGCATTTGATCGTCAAGCTGGCCCGCCCGCGACGCAGCGGCGGCTTCAATCCGGACGGCATCCGCCAGCATCGTTTCATAGCCCTCGGGGCTCAGATCATTCGCAGCGATCCACGCCATCAGGTCGGATCTTCGTGACAGGCCGACAGTGGCCCGATGGGCCTCCATTTGCCGAACCAGCTCGGCGCGTTCGGGTGGGCGATCCTGCCTCGTGGCCTCCTCGCGCGAAAACAGGGCCAGAATTGCTCGGTCCCGCACCTTTTCGTAAAGCTCGGGCTGCAGTCGCAATTCGTCGATCACACTACGGTCGGCGGCAATATCTCCGGCATCAACCCGTGCGCGCAACGCCTTCCACATTAAGGTGGGCTCGGTTCGTGCAATGTCTGAAGGGGGCAGGGGAGTTCCGGCCAGATGTTCCGACATGCGTGTCAGCATGACAACCGCATCCTGGGCCTTGGCGTCGATGCGACCCTTCGGCAACCAATCCGCGAATTCGCCAATACCCGGCAGGTTTCCAAGCGTGCCGAGAATGTCCGGCCAGATGCGATGACGGTAGTGCATCGCCTTGGCGCAGCGCAGCACCTCTGAGGCCGAGTCCGGCGGCAAAATTCCGGCGGTCCGGGCCTGCGCTACAGTCGCGCGGATTGACACCATCGGTTCGCTCAGCGGTTGGAAGCCCAGTTCGGCCGGACTGTGCAGCACTGCAACCTCGTCGTCATCCTGCAGCGTGCCGTTATAGTAGTCCTCGTAAATGCGCCCAACCCCGATCATTCCGAAATCAGCCAGCTCTGCCGCGCGCAAAGCGCCCATGCTGGCGCTGCCAAAAACCGGAATGCCCTGTTCGATCGCCCACAGGATTTCCTTGTGCCAGACCGAGGGCACACCTTCGAAAAACCCGTCGATGATACCGATGGCAGCCGGTTTTTCGCGCACAACGCGGTACACGTCACCCTGCCTGACGGGGGGCAGAATTTTGGCGTCCAAACGCTCCGAAACCGCCTCCGGCCCAAGGGTTGGACCGACAAAAATCACCGCCGTCATGTCAGACCATCCCTGATGCGCAGCGCCCGGGGACCGGGGATATAGTCCGGTTCGTCATGCGGTGCCTCAAGCCCGGGAATGACGGCCCGAACCACCGCAATGTCATATTCCGACCGCGACAGATCTACAGTCACCACCTGCGCGGCACCTATAGCGGCGAGCCGCTGCAATAAAAGGCCCAGATCCTCGTCAAAGGAGTTGGCTACATGAGTCGGGCAGTCGCAAAAACTCTGATCCGCCGCAGCGCCATCGATCAAATCGCGCACATACTGGCCGCGTTCCATTTTGGCCTGGTTGGTGAATTCCTCGGGGTCCAGATCATCCCGCGCGCCTGAGATATAGGTCAGCCGCGTCTGCGCCGCTTCGGTCAGGGCTCGGAGCAAGGCGATGGCACGATCCGGGTGGCATCCATCACCGATGCCGATATGACCGGGTTGCCCGCCACCTTCGCAGATCACGCAGCGAAAACTGGCGATGCCTACGTCCGAGGTCGTGTCCCACAGCCCGACCTCCAGCCCTGCGTCGGTGATCATCTTGATGGCTTGGCAACAACGCGGATCATCAATGCTGTCCGGATCAAGACGCGGTGTTCCCCGTTGGTGATGCCACAAGGTTGTGGCATCCCGCTCGATCAGCTCGCATATGGCGTGGCAGCTGGCCTCAGTCAGGTTGTTGCCCGAGGCCAGTCCATTGGTGGTGCGGGGAAAGGCGGCCTGACCACCGACCGGCGTGCTGGTATAGTCGGTATCGACCATCTCAAGCGGTACCCAGCACGGTTCATCCGCGGCCAGATCGTGCCCCTGAACCCACAGCATATTCCGATGCGGGTCAAAGTGCCCTCCGGTCACTCGCGGCAGGCCGGTCACGTCGACCACTGCGGTTTCCTCGGCCAATTCGGAATACCTGGCCAGACGTTGCGGTAGCTGAATCCGTTCAGCGTGCCAGGATTCAATCGCTTCCATTACGCCCGAGGCCTCGGCCGCCCGCAACGACAGCCCCTTGCCCAGCGACACCGCGACTGAGCGGGAATTTGGCCGGGCAACCATCACCGTGGGCAATCCGATCCGATCCAGCCCGGTCAGGTTCGCAATTCGGGTAATGCCCATGCTTTTCAGAAACGGCTTGACGATATGCAAGGTCTGCTCAGGGTCGCGCAGCCGATGCGTGTCCAGCACGTATTGTTTCTGCGATGCATCGGGCATGTTTCGGACCTTGCTAAAAAAGTGAACGCAATGAAAAATAACCCGCCGGGCCAGTCTGTTACGCCGCAGGATGCTGGATCGAGCCCTTTCGGTCAACCATTGTGGTGCGTCGGCTGGCTGAAGCCGAGGTGGGATATTTGCCGATACCACTCTCAGGCTTGCAGGATCACACTGAGATGAGGGGGATTGTTTGGCGTGTCCGGCCAGCCTTGCGGCTCAAGTGCCAAACCTGAGTGGTCCGTATAGGGTTGGTCAGACAAAGCTCAACGATCCATGTAATTCAGGTGCGTTCTGGAAGAAGCTTGCAAGCCTGGTTCGGTCGAAGAAAGCGCCAATCGACTCCCCGGCGGGAAATTAATACCGCCGCAGGCTTTCCTGAAATCCGTTGGTCTGAGATGCGGCAACTATGGTCGAACGGTTAACCTCCAACGACCCTGGGCGTACGGAAATCAAACTATGTGCCTTGAGCAGGCGCGGGATGGCCCATCGGGGTAAGGTCACCATCAACGGGCAGATATTGATCGGCGGCGATCTGAAAGTTCCGAACGGTTTTGTCTCCACAACCGTTCAAATTGAAATAACATTGCGGAATAAAATGCAGACCATGGCGATGTCCGAACGCGCCTCGATCTCCAATCGCAACGCCGGATTTGAAACGCGGTATCCGGCCGACACGTACAAATCTCCACCGAACCTCATATGTCCGTCGAGCCAATGCTGAGTCAGTGTCACTTTGGTCTTGGAGCATTGAACGACCTCCCAAAGCCGCATTGCAGCACATCCTGTCCACCATGCAGGCGTTGGTGGCCGCTTGGCTGTTAGTCGCGTTCTAACCTCCTAGAACGTTATGTCGACGGCAGCCTGAACGTATTCAATAGCAATGCCTACTGAAGCACACAGGATCTGGCTCGAGGTATTCTGATCTTGGTTGACAGTATTTTACATAACTTTGATTACACCTAAAGTCACTGTCCGTCATCGAATGTGTCGGAGTACGTAAATAATGGGACCGAATTATTGAGACTCGCCTCCCATTGAATTCAACACCTTAAGTTTTTTGCGCTTTTTTGAGTGTTTCGACGGCTCAAGCGCTTCAAGTCGACGTAAATCAGAAAGCCAAAGAGCCTCTTCGCAACCTGGAAACCGGCACAGTGTACCTTACTTGGGCTTGGTTGATCAGCAGAATACCCTGCCCAGCACTTGGCCCCAAGCAGACATCCAGCATTTGCTTCCACTGCTGCAGCAAATCCTAAGTCGTGCACGCGTCGATCCAAATTTCGCGCGCAATTGTGCTTCTCAATAGACCATCCCGGTCACAAATGCGGGACGCATAACACGCCCCGCATCTCTCTCTAACGGCCCCCAGCTTTTCCGGGAATGTTCATCCGTTTGGCCGCACGCGGTGGTGTCTTCATACGCAGATCGCGCGGCGGCTTGGCTTTGGCTTTCACTAACTTGGCGGATTTCGGTGTCTTCTCCACAGCAGGAAGGGTACGCCCGAGGGCGGTTTTTGGTGGTTCGATGGGCATGATGCACCTCATGGCAAAAGAAAGCTGAAGTCGCGCAGATGCACGACTGCGAACGCCCGCAAGGGGCTAGCGTCGATTGTCCATTGTCAGAGTCCTCCGCAGGAGTGTTTCAATGCGCAATCTGTCAATCGAGGTCAGAGCGCGGCGGGATCAGAAACTATGCTGGTCCATTGTTAGATTCTCCTTTGCGAATGGTAGGAAGGTCTCAAACTACGGAGCATCTGTCAAACCTGCTCAATGAACGGGTTCAACAGTTTTCAGACAGTCGGCTGCCGGCCCTTACCGTCCGGCTGGTCCGGCCCAAAGCTGCCGCCCGCACGGAGTTTATTTCTTCATTGCAGCTTCCCAGAAGCCGACATTGAAAAGCGCCGTTATATAGTTTGGCTATTCCGCGCGCCCCGTCCAACCAAGTGATCTCAGACGGTCCAATACTTCATTCGCCGCCGCCTCTTCCTTATGTAATCTCAGCAATACAGCCTCCACAGGGAACTGCGGCCAGCTTTCTTCAAGTAAAGCCAACAGACGTTTCCCTTCTTCCGATTGACCCATCGCCTGTCTCGTAGCTGCAAGGTAGATGATGCCCGGCGCTGACAACGGACCGCCGCCGGAATTACCCTCTTCGAACGCCGCTGCTGCCGCTTCGAAATCGCCGGTATGAAAATGCGCGGCACCAAGAATGTTCAAGTAAGCGAAGCGGTTGTTGGGACCGGTACGCCTACGTTCTCGGCTGCCTGCTTTAAGTCCAAGGTCAGGTTTGCCGGACAAGATGGCCACGACCCCATAGAAGTCCAGTACATTCCCGTCATTCGGAGCAAGTGATACGGCCCGTTCGGACAGGCGCAACGCTTCGTCATGGTCACCCGCAACAAAGCTCACCCAACCGGCGGCTGATTGCGACCAGGCATCGCTGGGCGCGTTTGCAAGTGCTTGCTCAGCCATCTGCTGAGCTTCAGCAAGGAATGCGTCGTGTTGCGGTCCGCTTAGCGACAACAGTGCCAGCGATGCAAGTGTTTGGGCCGCACCGGCATATGCTCCGGTCGCGTTCGGATCGGCGTCAATAGCTGTTCGAAAAAGCTCAGTCGTCAGCCGTTGACGCTCAAAGTCGAAAATCGGCCAGATCAACGCCCGCGCCTGATCCGTCAGATTGGCGGCTTCCAACGCGGCTGGGGACTGCTCCATTAACGCTTCGCGCTCAAGTCGCGTCTTGTCACTATTGGAAAGCGAACGAGGCTCCCGGGGCCACAAGACATCCCGGGGCCACAAGACATCCCGGGGCCACAAGACATAAAGTGCGGCAACTGCTATGCAAATCAGTGCGAGTATTGCTAACGGCAAAGTTCGGACACTGAAACTACTTCTACGAGGCCAGACCTCAGTCGAGGCCTGGGCGTCTAAGGTCTCGTCCGTTTTGATGCGCCGTTCGAAACGTGGTGCGTAGCCGCCTTTGTCGATGTGAATTCGAGTATCGTCAGCGGCGCCTTCGTCCTCGTAATAGTCTTCCAATAACCGCCGCAATCGTCCGGCCTCGACGCGCACAACATTAGCTGATGTCGGATCATCTGCATCGCGCTGGTAGACATGAAGCGCAATGGTCTTCGCCAAAAGGCTATCCTGTCGGCCCTGAATGGTTTCCTCGGCCACAAAACTCAAGAACTCCTTCAGTTTCGGTGAGGTCGAAAGCGTATGGCTGTCTGACACTCTGCGCACTGCAGCGCGCATTTCGGATTGCGTGAGAGAAGTCGCATTCACTTTTCCGCCAAATTGAGTGTCGTCAAATTCAGTCATTATTTGCAAAGCCTTATAGGCCAACCTCACCCCGCAACTTAGGGTAACTCACTTTCGCATTCAAAGCTAATGTCCACACTTAAGCCAGTAAAACACAACCAGAGCAACTGTCCGGTGAGCTATCTGAAACGCCAAGATCCAGAACTCTACGCGCGGTACTTGCAACTGCGACATGTCGATCCTCGTCTATGCGACGTGTTCGATGATCTGGAGTTTATGGCCCAAAATGTTGAGCGCGACCAACACGGAGGGTCCGTCGTCATGGCGGACATACTGGCCGAATTGGTCAGCGAGCTTCGGATCAGGGTAGCCAAATGCGAGACAGAGCGAAGTACGACAAAGGAGTGATACCAATGGCTGCGAAGTGTTTTGTTCTAAAAGCGACTGTGGTGGCTTTGCTCGCGTCTACAGGCAGTGCCGTTTCAGCGCAGGATGAAATTGTTCATGACGCGGAATTCACCCGGATGGAACAAGAATTCGGCGTGCAATGGGGTCTCGATGACGACGAAGTTGCTGCGAAACTGGCCGCGCTGGAAGAGCGCTTCGGTAAGAAGCCCAACATCGTCTACATCCTGGCTGACGACGTGGGCTACACCGAATTGGGAAGCTACGGTGGTGGCAAGATCCGCGGTGCCCCGACTAGCAACCTCGACCGCATGGCGGAGGAAGGCATGCGGTTTCTGTCATTTTACTCGGAAGTTGAGTGCTCACCATCTCGCGGTGCGGTGATGACCGGGCGACACCCGATCCGCAATGGTCTCTACAACATCACATTACCCGGCGAGGTCGGGCGCGGGTTACATGGCGAAGAAGTGACGATCGCCGAGATACTCTCGGAAGCGGGCTACTACACTGGCTTCTTCGGCAAGTGGCACATGGGTGAGGATGAAGAACATTTTCCGACCAATCAGGGGTTCGATGAAGCCGAATGGTCTGAGGGCAATCCGCCCTGGTGGGTCGCCAATTGGGAAGCCAGCGCCGATGAGGATGCAGGTGGTTTCAACAACAGGGGCATGATCAATTCTCCCGGTCCCGAAGGATTTCCTTACGACAACGGCGGCGTGATGCGTGCACATCGTGGTGAAGCGCCCGAAATGGTCTATCGCTACAGTCTGGAACGCTACAACACATACGATTCAGAAGTTGCCGATAACGTCATCGACTTCATTGAGCGTCGAGCGAACTTGGACCAACCGTTCTTCGTGAACTTCTGGGGCAAGGGAAATCACTTCTGGGGGGCGCATCCGGATTTTCGTGATACGCCGGCTCAATCCAACACTTCGGCCCAGATGGTTGAACATGACTACAATGTGGGACGTGTGATCAAAACACTCGTCGACCTGGGCATTGCTGAGAACACACTCGTCATCTGGAGCTCGGACAATGGCCCGATGTACACCGTACATCCGCATGGCGGCTACTCTTTGCTGCCAGGAACCAAGGGTGAGACTAGAGAAGGCGGCATTCGGGTCCCCGCCCTGGCTTGGTGGCCTGGCATGATCGAAGCCGGACAGGATCCATTGGATCTCGTGCAGATAACCGACTGGTTCATGACAATGGCGCGTTTGGCGGATGCGGAAGATTACATTCCCACGGATCGGGTCATCGATGGTGTAGATCAGAGCGGGCTCTTGCTTCTTGGAGAGGGTGCGGGTCGCCGGGACTACATATTTCATTACAATCGCGATCAGCTTGAAGCGGTGCGCAAGGATCAGGTCAAAATGAACCTGAAGCCGAACAACCCTGATTTTCATTTCTACGAGATGTTCAATATCTACCACGATCCGGCAGAACGCTTTCCCAACGAAATCCAGAATGGACTCTGGGCCGGACCGGGTCTCACCAAGATGATTCAGGATCATTTCGCGCTGATCCAGCAGTTTCCCCATAGAGTACTGCAGGGCTATTACCGGGATTTCGATCGGTCCTTCGATCCTGAACCGACGCCAGTCTATACCCCGCAGAAAACTGTGGATTGGTAGGTCGACTGGTTCACACATTGCTCTGACCGCGTGCGCGAAGATCACCAAGACACGCGGTCAGAACCTCTATTGTTCTGACTGATCTTTTTGAAAACGAGACTGCGACATGCGCCTACATTCAATTTTTGCCAGATTGATTATTTCTTAGACATTTGATGTTGTTTTCAAATCAGCAGTGCGCACAAATCTTCATTCACGAATTCGGTAGATCAACTTGACGAACGGCCCAAAGGAGACATCCAGTGCACCCCTCGGATGCAGCAGCTGCGCCCGCGTTCCTGCCGTTCGCTGCGCAAGCGAAATATGGGCTTTGGTGAACTCACGGTAAGCTGGCTTTGCCGTCTTTCGATCTGAAGCCTTCGCTAAAGCAGCATTTGCTCGCGGTCGCGGCATACTTGTTGTGTCGTCGCGGCAAGTGTCACCAATCAGGTCATTCGCAGCCGTTGTATTTGCGTTAACGGAAACCGTACCTTCGCCGCAGCTCGGTCGGACGAGCAAGACGCGGGATATGGCAAGCATTGAAACATTGATCCTTGCTTCGTGTTTGAACTGATTAGAAACGAGACGCCAAATTTGTGTCTTCTTGCTGTTAAGCTATTTTGACGAGCATAGTCTTGTTTTTCCGAAACGGGGCTTAACGCTACTGCCGAACCCGATAGCCGGAAGCAATGATCCGGTTAATGAGAACAGCGGCGGCATGGTGCATATCCTTTTCATCGTTATTGCCGACCGCTGCGTCGTGGGCAGCGGCTGCGTCACGGAGAACTCCCACAATCTCATGTTCGGGCAGGAGCTCACGATCTTTAATTGCAAGCAAAAGCGCTTCACAGATTGAGAGTGCGGCTATTCCTGAGTAGTCTTGCCGGTCGGCCATGGTTGACGTCCTTTTTGACAGGCGTCCAAGCAAGGAAGCGCCACGATGAATTTACCATTCTGGCATGGATTGCAGTATACTTAACTGATCGAAAGCAGTCTTTGCGTCGGATAGTTTTGCGGACGGCTCATTGATTAAGGAAGAACATTTTGCCCACTATCAATAACAGCCCGCTCACCCGAAAGCTCTCAAACTTCGTCGCTCTGACTGAAGTTGAACTTGCGGTATTGGCACGCCTGCACAGGCGTCGCAGAACCTTTGAAGCCGGACGTGACCTTGTGCATCAAGGGCAATCAGAGCAGGCTGCCTACATTCTGGCCTCGGGCTGGGTTTGTTCCTACAAAACCCAGACTGACGGGTCTCGTCAGATCGTCGATTTCCAAATACCGGGTGACTTTCTGGGCTTGCGAAGCGTTCTGCTGCACACCTCGGATCACAGCATAGAGCCTATCATGGAAGTCCAGGCTATTGAGGTAGTAGTGGATGATCTCCTGGAAGCATTTGCGCAGACGCCCCGGCTGGCGGCAGCAATTCTTTGGGCGGTCTCTCGAGATGAAGCGATGGTGGTTGAGCACCTGGTCAACATAGGACGGCGAGATGCGGGTGAGCGCATGGCGCATTTTCTTTTGGAACTTGGTGTGAGGCTGACTCAGGTCGGGATGGCAAACAAGACGGGATATGCCTGCCCACTGACACAATACCATCTTGCCGATGCGCTGGGACTGAGTGCTGTACATGTTAATCGTGTCCTGAGGCAACTGCGGGAGAAGGGGCTGGTTACTTTTCAATCCGGGCAAGTGGCATTTGATAATTATGACGGACTGGTGACGTTGGCCGGTTTTGACCCCGCTTATCTGGATCAGGTCGGGCCACTGTTGAAGCAATAGGTTCACCCCTTCTGCGATGCCGGGATTTTGACGAAAATTGCCTGGTTAGAGACGGAAGTCGCATCGGCAGATTTGGGATTTCACTGAAAAAGAAGCGCAAGATAAATGCAGTCCGATTATGGTACTGGATTTCCTGCGCTTCTTAATTACTCGTTAAGAACACGCCAGCAAATATCCCGCCAACACATGTCAAGTTGCCGGAATCCAATCATCATTGCACTGACGCAGGTTAGTCAATATTTGGCAGTACCTGATCCTCAGGCACCAAATGTATTTGAGATTCCAACAAAATCTCAGGTCATTGGCAGCAAACTAACATCGATCAGCGCGCGTCTGCCAATTGCACATTATTCTAAATTACAACGCCAGTACTACTGCGGCGCTTACGAGCGTATTCCGCAGCAGACTGCGCGGGGAAGATCCAACAAACTATATGGAGGACTAAGGTGAGCACGAGATCGTCCAGTTCCTTGGTGACGTTTTCAAATCCGTTCTCTTTGTCCGGCTACCCGGATGAACTTCCTGCAGGCGAGTATGAAGTAGTTGTTGAAGAAGAACTACTACAGGGCCTGAGTTTCGAAGCATATCGCAGAACCGGAACCTACCTGACAGTTCAGGGCAAAGGCAGCAAGCCAGGGTGCACGGAAATGCGCCCAATTGACCCAGAAGATTTTGAACTGGCGCTCAAGCACGATCAGACCTTGGCCACATCTAACAATGACAGCGATGCGGCGCTTTCTCCGCAGGAGGAATAGATTATGAACACGCCCGAATGGCTTAAACCCGGAATCTACGGTGCCCTGATCGGAGGGGTTTTCGTAGGCGTCGTTGGATTTTCTTGGGGTGGATGGATGACCGGTGGTAGCGCGGACAAGATGGCCAACGCCATGTCCCGCGACAATGTAATCGCTGCGTTGGTTCCGGTCTGCGTCGACATGGCGAGAACTGATGCCCAACGCGCCGAAAAAATAACGACAATCAAAGAGGCTTCTTCTTTCAAACGGAAGGATGCCGTCATGGAGGCAGGCTGGGCAACGGTACCGGGATCTCAAACTCCTAACAAAGATCTGGCACAGGCCTGTATCGAGGGGCTGAACCTGGATGGATCGTAACTCAATCACTCAACATTCGGACAACGCCGTTAGCACCAGGGCAAATCGAAAAAATCAGTACCGGTTTTGCGCTCACTTAATGACTGCGTTGTTTGTTGTCGTCTTCAGCAGTTTGGCGGGCTTCTTTATCTCATCAAGTCCCGCATCGGCCGAAACAAATTCGATCCCGGATAACGCGCATCCCAAAAAGTATGGCGACGGTTGGGAATGCGATTTGTCCTATCGGTTGGAAGGCGAAGCATGCGTGGCCATTGTAGTGCCGGAAAATGCCTACCCTACAAACAGAACCTATGGCTCAGGGTGGGCATGTCTGCACGGCTTTGTCGAAGTTGGCGGCACCTCATGCACTGAAGTAATTGTGCCTGAAGGTGGATATCTCGATCCATCAGGTGAGAGGTGGCGGTGCGTGCGTGGGTACACAAGAGTAGACGACAGCTGTCAGGAAATTGTCGTTCCAGATAATGCTTACCTGACGAACAGCACTTATGGATCTGCATGGCGTTGCAACCGTGGCTACGAAATCGACGGAGAAGCATGCGTGGTAGTAGCAGTGCCGGAAAACGCCTTTTTGAACGCATCAACCAGCGGGCGTCCGTGGACGTGCGAGCGTGGACATTTTGAGCGCGACGGAAGGTGCGATGCCGTCTTTGTGCCTGAAAATGCTTTCTACGATGACGCCATCCACGGAGTTGGATGGAAATGCGAACGTGGCTACGAGTCGTCAGGTGATCGCTGCAAAGCAATCGAGCTACCGGCAAATGCCCATATCGACCGATCCGGCAATGGATGGCAATGCCACAAAAACTATCATCAGTCAGAAGGGCTGTGTGTTCTGAATAAGTGAGGTTTTAGGCAGGGAACCCACTTTTCCAAACTTCACAATTTGTGCCCGTTCTTACCAAGGACGGCGCGTTTCACTCTCCCAAAAGGAAAAGATATGAAACCCGTACCCATTGCGTCGGATGCCAAGCAGTTCATTGCCAGCAATGCGCAAAAGCTGCCGCCTGAACAAGCAGTTTTTCCAGAGCTTCACCACAAGACACTTGTGACAGATACACCGACTGCAATTGTGTATTGCGAAGGAAACTTCGCAAAGATCGATGGCAAGACGGCTAATGGTCTCGTTCGACATTCACAGGCCTATCGCGTTCTTTCGGTGATCGACAGCACGTATGGCGGTTGTGACAGTGGCAAAGTGCTTGATAATGTCGCCAATCAGGTTCCCATCTTCAATGATTTTGATGCCGCTGTCGCTAATGAAGCTACGATCCCCGACACGTTTATTTACGGAATGGCGCCGGCCAGCGGCAGAATGTCCCCTGAGGATCGCGAAGTTGTTGTGGATGCGATAACGCTCGGAATGAACATCGTCAGTGGGTTGCATGAATTTCTTAGCGATGACAAGGAGCTCGCCGGATTTGCCAAAATTCACGATGTCACGATACGGGACATTCGCAAGCCGCGGCCTAATCGCGACCTGCGCCTGTTAGATGGCAGTGTTGGTGACGTCCAAGCGATCCGCATCGCGGTGTTCGGCACCGATTGTGCAATTGGAAAGCGTACAACCGCGACAATCCTGACAAGTGCTCTTAACGCGCATGGGATCAAAACAGTTTTGGTCGGCACCGGTCAGACAGGATTGATGCAGGGCGCCAAGTATGGTGTCGCGATGGATTCTGTACCGCCGCAGTTTTGTTGTGGCGAGCTTGAGCGCGCTGTTGTTGCGGCATCTGAAAGTGAGCGCCCCGATGTCATAGTGATCGAGGGTCAGGGCGCGCTCAGCCATCCGGCCTTTTGCACGTCAGCCTTCATTCTGCGAGGTAGTCAGCCTCATGCAGTTATTCTTCAACACGCGCCTAAACGAAAACGTCGATGTGATTTCCTCAACATGAATATGCCCGACCCTTGCGATGAAATCACCCTGATCGAGGCTTTTGCGAACACAGAGGTAATTGGCATGACGATCAACCATGAAGGAATGAATGATGTTGAGGTTTCAAAGGCCATCACAGACTACAACTGCAAATTGTATCTCCCGGTCACTGACGCATTGAACCGTCCTCCAAAAAACTTGGTGAATATGGTTCTTTCTGCCTTTCCGCGCTTGCAGCCCGTACCCGTAACGACGATTGAATGAGCAAGCTGCGTATCGACGTTGATCTGGACAAAATTCGGTACAACACACAGTTCCTCGTCGACCACCTTAGACCCCGCGGAATTACGGTGACAGGTGTGACAAAAGCCGTGTGCGGTCATCCTGAGATTGCGAATGCTATGCTCGTAGGTGGCGCGACAGGGCTGGCGGACGCGCGGATCAGCAATATCATGCGAATGCGCAATGCTGGAATCTCGGGCTACATATCCTTGATCCGAACGCCCATGTTGAGCCAGGTCGCGCAAGTCGTTGATAACTGCGATGTCAGCTTCAACACAGAGATGGACATTATCGCCAGCCTGGCCATCGAGGCGCTGGGGAAGAACATTACTCACAATATTATCTTGATGGTGGAAATGGGGGATATGCGGGATGGCATCTTGCCTGAACACCTTGAAAGCACTGTGTCTCAAATTCTTAGAATGGAAGGGATTTCTCTGAAGGGGATTGGCGCAAATTTTGCCTGTCTGGGTCATGTGGCACCCTCTGCAGGAGCAATGGAATTGCTTTCGTCGCTTGCCGCCGACACCGAACTTGCAAGTGGACCCGCTCTGGAAACAGTGTCAGGCGGCGGCTCTGCCAGTTTGCCATGGGCGCTTGGCAAGGGGGCGACCGGAAAGATCAACAACCTGCGTCTGGGTGAGGCCATCCTGCTGGGTACCGATCCCGTTTCGGGGTACGCGATCGACGGGCTTTACACAGATGTTTTTACGCTTTGGGCGGAAGTGATCGAAACGAAGACCAAATCAAATCCAAATCCCTTGCAAATGATTTATCCTATACCTTCAATGCAGTGTGTGACTTTAGACAGTCCTTCGAATACTCGGTCGATCCTTGCGATTGGACTCCAGGACACTGATGCGGCGGGTCTAATATTCCCTGCTGGCGTCACGTTCGTCGGAGCCACCAGTGATCATATCGTTGTTGAAAACACCAATTGTCTGCTTCGCCCTGGTGGCGAGGTGAAGCTGAAATTGAACTATAGTGCGCTCTCGCGCGGCATGGCTGCACCCGATGTAGCAAAAGTCTTCCATGGTGATGACACATTGGTTGACTGCACCGCAGCGAACACTGATCGCCCATATTCGAAGCGAAAGTAGCGCGCCAGGGTTGCCGACGCCTCGGTTCTGCTTCAGCCACCCGTCTTATTCTACGGCTTTACGTAGTAAATGAGGCACCCAATCCCTATATTGGATGTAGCCGCATTCACTTTTCACACCCCATCTGGGCTCGTGAGTGTTGCGGACAATCAAAGGATCAAAATGATGTCTTTCAAAGACCTGACGACCAGAGCGGCTGCCGCACTGAAGGAAAACGATGCGGACGCGTCAAAAAAAGAAATGACGTCGAAAGGGCAGGACACCGTCCCCAAAAAACCAAAGCCTAAACCTCAAAACTGATAATACCCTGCCGGGAGCGGGTGGCTTGTTCTTGTTTACATCTCCGAGCGAGCGGTATCAGCAAAGGAAAACTACCCAAATGAACCAACTAATCAGCAAGACAATCGCAGTCTTTTCCAGGCCGTTTACTTTACCTGGCTTTGACGAATTACTCCCGGCGGGCGAATACGACATAGAAACTGAGCTTTCCGCACCACCAGACTATTTGGATCCAGAAGCCTGGAAAGCATCAGTGCTAATCTTTCTGCATCCACGGAAATCTCACCCCGGTCTGGCGCGTACCTTGACCGTTTCTCTTACTGATTTGGAGAGAGCCCGCGCAAAGGATAAATTGTCTTCAAAGCAGTTGTCGCAGTTCTTGCTCGACCAACTTTTGGCCGATCCCATGGTGCAATTGATTATGGAAGCGGATGGCGTTTCAGAGACTCAACTTCGGCACCTCTACTCGGAGGCGCTCATCTCTGAGGCAGACGACAGATCATCAGATCAACGAGCCCTACCGCAAGGATGCGGAAACGGTTCTCGGTATACTTTCGCTGTCCAAGCTGCTGAGAACGAAGGAATGCCGGTTCGTCCTAATAAAACCCCTCGGATTACAGGCCGTCCCATCGGACAGTCTGAACCAGGCAGCTCCTTCAATCTCAAGGCTTAGGGCTCGGAACTTTCTTTTCCAGTCGCTGTATAAACCAAAACAGAAATCGAGGCTAAGAACTGATGGAAGACTCCGACAACGAAGCAGATACGATCATGGCTCGCGCCCAAAATGACGTGCCGCAAGATCGCCCGTGTCTTCGTTGCAGAACTCCATTCTGGAGCGAAGGGTTCGGAGAGCGGATTTGTCGACGCTGCAAGGGGTTGAACGCGTGGCGAAATGGCGTATCGGAAAGCCCTGGGTTTGCTCGGCGTCGCTGATGTACTGACATGTAGTGGTTCCGATGTGATCTGACAGTTGGCCGTTTTTCCTGTGGTGTATGCCAGATTAAGTTTGGTTCCGGATCTTTTGCTTCCTGATCTCTTTGCTCTCGATCATGGTCTGGAAGGGTATTCTTCTGCAACACATTTTGCCCTGATGAGTGTGCTCTTGGTTGTAATGGTGCAGCCATTCTTCCAGATCGGTTTGCAGCGAAATCTGCGCCGCGAGCGCACGCAAAACGATTATGCTATGTCCGAGTTGGACTCGGAGTTGCCATGCGGTCGTGCGGCGAGATGCTCGGTTTCAGGCCATTCTGAACGTCCGCTCTCACTGTCCTGGCACCATCTCATCGCACTGGCGGCGAATGGCCGGATCCCGCCGTCTGTTCAGAATCTAGCGATCTAACAGCAGAGTAGGTTCGGTTGCTTGCCCGCCCCTACCCTGCCCGCTTGATGCCACCAATTTTATGCTTCTGGTTTCAGTGATCCGCGCCCTGCCGGGTATCCCATAGACGCAGAATTTCTATCTGAGCGGGCATTACGCGATAGATTAGCGTGAAAGGGGTTCGCGGGGTGTTGTCACGTTAACTGTTGTTCGGTTGCTCATGCCCGTGATTGGACGTAGGTGACATCGATGAAGTCATCGTC
>NZ_JBXWMF010000039.1:0-42428 GCF_059609725.1 Ruegeria sp. YTSC199 | reverse complement strand
GACCGCGGGAAGAAAGGGGAAAGTTTGGCCATCTGCTTGTCAGTCAGCCAGAAAAGGTCGCTCATATCACCGCTCCGCTTTTCGAACCGTGAATCATGCAGCGCTTTCAAAATCAATGCATCCTGGCCCTAGCTAAGACGCGCCAGCCGATACGGCCGGCGCGTTCTTCATGGGGACTGGCTTAATCCCGCAACACTTTACCCGCTGCATCAAAGGGCGGCTCGTGCAGAATAACCGCCTTGTGCGGGCGCCCGAGAACCATGACCTCAACCTCATCCCCCGGCTGAGCGTTTTTGACGTAGCCCAAGGCCAGCGACATGCCGACAGTGTAGCCATAAGTGCCCGAGGTCACGCGCCCTATACCCTCGCCATCCTTGAAGATCGGCTCGCCACCGGTTGCATCGGCGTTGGAGGCGGTCACGTTGGCCTCGTCCAGACGCAGAAGAACCAGCTGTTCGCGCGCCGGGTTTTCCAGAACCTTCCGCGCGGCTTCTTTATTCAGGAAGTCCTTGTCGAACTTGCACAAACCGTCCAAGCCCACCTCGTGAGGCCAGTATTCCGGACTGTATTCGCGGCCCCACGAACCATAGCCCTTTTCGATCCTCAACGACATCAGCGCGCGACTACCGACGGGGCCTGCACCAAGCTCTTTACCCGCTTCGATCAGCGCATCGTACAGACGCGCCTGATTTTCGGTGGTGCAGTGCAATTCCCACCCCAGATCGCCGGTGAAGGACACGCGAAGTGCCAGAACCTCAACGCCCGCCAGTTCGATCATGGCCGAGCGCATGAACGGGAAATCCTTGGTCGCCAGCGACGCGTTAGTCAGTTGTTGCAGGATTTCGCGCGATTTCGGGCCCGCGACGTTGAAGCCGCACATCGCTTCGGTTTTGCTTTCGAAGGTGGTGCCCTCGGGTAGAGGAACCTGCTTGAAGTACCGCTTGTGATAGCGTTCGGCCATGCCCGAGCCGATGATCCAGAACTCATCCTCGGCCACGCGGGTGACAGTAAAGTCGCCCGCGATACCGCCACGTTTCGAGATCAGCGGGGTCAGGCACGACCGGCCCACCGCCTTGGGTATAGTGTTGGCGAAGACGGCGTTTAGCCAGTCCGCGGCACCCGGACCCTTGCAGGTATATTTGGCAAAGTTCGAGATATCGATGATGCCGGCGCGGTCGCGCAGCATCCTGCATTCCTCGCCCACAGGTCCCCACCAGTTCTGACGAGTAAAGCCGTTGGTATCCACGGTTCCGGGCGCATTCGCGAACCACAGCGGGTGCTCCCAACCAACATTTAGGCCAAAGACGGCACCCATCGCTTTTTGGGTCTCGTAGATCGGGCGCACACGGGCCGGGCGGCCTGCGCTGCGTTCCTCGTTCGGAAAATGGATGGCAAAGCGGTGCGCGTATTGATCCTGTACTTTGGCCTTGGTGAATTCCTTTGTGGCCCAGCTGCCAAACCGCGCCATGTCCCAGGCAAACAAGTCGTATTCGGTTTCGCCCTCGATGATCCACTGTGCCGCCATTAGGCCCATACCACCGGATTGCGAGAAACCGGGGATGATGCCGTTGCAGCAGAAATAGCCATCAACCTCAGGGACCGGTCCCATCAGAACATTCGAATCCGGCGACCAAATCATCGGACCGTTGATGACGCGTTTGATCCCGGCCTCTCCCACGGCGGGTAGGCGCTCGATAGCGTTCATCATGTTCTCTTCTATTCGTTCCAGATCGTCGGGGAACAGGTCATGGGCAAAGTCCAGCGGGGTGCCGTCCTCGGCCCAGAACTTCATGCCCTTCTCATAAGCGCCGATCAGCAGACCCTGACCTTCCTGACGCAGATAGTATTCACCATCGCGGTCCGAGACCGAGGGCAGGCGGGTGCCGTGCGCTTCGACATCGGTCATGGTTTCGGTCACAAAATATTGGTGCTCAGTCGGTTGCAACGGCAGCTCAATCCCCGCCAGTCTCGCCACTTCGCGCCCCCACAGACCGGCGGCATTTATCACCCAAGGCGTCCTGATTTCCCCTTTGGGCGTTTCTACGATCCAGGTGCCGTCGTCCTGTTGCTCGGTTGCGGTGACTGGGGTAAAGCGGTGAATTTTGGCCCCGCGCTGACGCGCGCCGACGGCATAGGCGTTGGTCACACCCGACGGGTCGACATTGCCGCCATCGGGTTCGAACATCACGCAGCGGATGCCGTCGTAATTGACCAGCGGGTTCAGCTTTTGCGCTTCTTCGATGCTGATCTCATAGAAATTCATGCCATATAGCTTGGCCTTGGCCGCCTGCAGTTTGAGCTGATGCTCACGCTCTTCGGTCTGGGCCAGGTACAGCGAGCCAGGTTGGAACACGCCGCAGCTTTGGCCTGTCTCTTCCTCCAGCGCCTTATACAAGCTCATCGTATAGTGCTGGATGCGGCTGATATTGGTGCTGTCATGCAGGCCGTGAATATTCGCCGCCGCATGCCAGGTTGAGCCTGACGTCAACTCATCCCGTTCCAGCAAAACCACATCCGACCACCCCAATTTGGTCAAATGGTATAGAATAGAGCACCCGATTACACCGCCACCGATGACCACGGCCTGAGCTTCTGTTTGCATTTTGTTATCTCGCGCGTTTTGTGTCGTTGGGTTTCTTTCACGAACCGGGCGCCATCGACAATGTCCACAAAATTCAAGGTGGGGTGAGGTTGGTTAAACTCATGGATCGGGGACAACAAAACGGAAGCAGTGCGTCAGAGCGCAGGCGCGTGACGCTGCGGCCTTCTCAAAACTTCAGACGATGCGCACGACCGCGTGCAACGAGTTTTTGGTTCAACTCATCCGCCTCGGGTGCGCCGTATTCAAGCGCAAAGACGAAGGCATGGGTCAGGTAGAAACAGGCCGCATCGGAATCCTGCCGCAACTCAGCCTGATTTGCCGCCTCGTGGTACAGGTGGATCAGCGCGGGCACATCATTGTCCGCATGTGCCTGAAGCAATTGTTTATCCAGCTTGTCCAGATCCATGGTCAGCCTTTCAGCGAAATAGCAATGTTCATGGTGCGCACGTAGTTATAAAACTCCTGAAGTCCTTTTTCACGCCCGAGGCGCGACTTACCCCCCCGAACGGGGGCGATATTCCGCCGGCGAACCATTAATTGACAAAAACCTGACCGGCCAGAAGCTTGCGTGCCACCCGATGCGCCCGCGCCAGATCACGGATAAAGATGCACGCGACCAGCCCAAACTCGGTAGCGTTGGCCTCGGCCTCGGTCTCGACGGGGGTAAAGCAGGTCACAGGGCCAAGATCTCTTCCTGCATCGCTCGGCTGGAGGGGTCGACTTCGACCAGATTGGTTGGGGTCATGATGTAGCCGTTGCGATTCAGACGCGCGCCACCCGCGGCGACGTGGACACCGGCCTGACGGGCGGTCGAGGTGATCTCTTCGACGCACTGCAATTGGCGGACAGAGGTGACCGGCATTGTAAAGGATACCGCATTGCAGGCTGGACAACAGCGTGCCCATATCAGCGTCTTCCAGGGCAACAGCGGCGGATTTGCCACCCAGCTCCATCAGCAACAGGATCACGTTATTGGCCGCCAACCGCAGGACGTGCTGACCCGTGGAAACCGCGCCGGTAAACTCGATCTGATCCACCTGGGAACTCGCCACCAGCTTTTTGTACAGGTCCAAGCGGATGCCATTCAGGACCGACACGGTGCCTGCGGGCACCTCCGCACGCTCCAGTGCCACGCCCAGCGTGGCCAGACTGATCGGGTCCAGTTCCGGCGATTTTGATGATGGTCGAATTGTCCGCCGCCTTCGACAGCGCCTGCGACCGGCCCGCAATGGACACCGGGAAGTTCCACGGCACGATCTGTGCCGACACCCCGTAGGGTTCGAAAACGGTATAGTCGGTATAGTTTGGACCCAAGGGGATCGACTTGCCTTCGATCTTGTCGGTCACACCGCCGTAGTATTCGAAGTATTGTGTCGCTTCGGTGAATTCATCCCGCGCCGCTTCCAGCGCTGGGGCCTGAGTGTTCTCGCTCGCCTGCGCGCAACCCGCCCCAAGATCCTGATTGGCGGGATCTTCAATTGCAATGGCAGCGTCCTTATCGCGTTCAACCCACGACCCGGCCAGATAGGTTCCGGCCAGACCGTCGTTCAGAAAGCCGTTCATGCTCCGGCGCGGCCTTTTTCGACCTGAGTCGCCACCCAGTGGTGGAAGCAGTGGGTCGGCCCGTCCATGGCGGGAGAGAAACGGCCACCATCGAACAGAACGCCATGGCGGCCCTTTTGCATACCCTCAACAACAAACACGTCTTCCTGGAACACGGTGTTCCACAGCGCCGAGTTCTTGGCCCGCAGCGCCTCATGCTGGGGCGCGTCTTCTGGTTTCTGAGCATAATAGAGTTCTATATGCTCGATGGTCCTTTCCTGTGTCACCGGCTCGAGGATAAAGGCAAAGCCGTGGTCGCGCTGCACACCCAGCATGACGTTCGGATAGACGACGATGTATTCCGCGCCTTCCATCCATTTTTCGCTGAGCCCCCGGAAATCGCTTAGTTTCTCACCATCCTGACCTTCGAATTGGCGATACACATAGGTACCCTGACCGGAGTATTTGCCCAACTCGTTGATGTTGTAGTGATCTTCCAGACGGGAATAGCTGTTCAGACCGGGGTGAACCCACGGCAGATGGTAGCTTTCACAAAAGTTCTCAACGGCCAGTTTCCAGTTCGCGTCCAGTTCCAGACGCACCGAGGCACCGGCACCGCCATGATACATCGGCTGTTCGAACTCTTTCCAGCGCTCCATCAACTCGCCGTGAACCTCTTCGAACTCAGGCGCGTTGCCGTCTACATTTACGAAAACTACGTCACGCCAGACGTATGACCGAATGCGCATTAGGCCCAGTTTAGCAAAATCCAGATCTTCGTGGGTGTTCTGACCGGGGCCGCCTACATGGGGGGCAGTGCGCAGCTCGCCATTAAGGCCATAGCACCAGCTGTGATAAGGGCAGCGGATCGCGCCGCGGATTTTCTGAGGCTTGTCGACCAAGATCATACCACGGTGACGGCAGGTGTTTTGGAACACGCCGATCTCACCATTGCGGTCGCGGACCATCAGGATGGGCATCCCCAGGAAGTCGACCGGTTTCGCATCGCCTGCCTCGGGGATGTCCTTGCCAAAACCGATACCGGACCAGTTGGTAAACAGGACCGACTCCCGTTCTTCGGCAAAAACGGCGGGGTCGATATAGTGCTCGTTCGGCAGTCCCTTGGCTGTGTTTACCGGGGTTAGAACGGACGAAAGCGATGCATGCTTGTTCATCGGTCACTCCTGAGTGTGTCTGTAGCTTTGGATTTCTTCCCCATTGGCAGCGCATCAGGTCTGTCTTCAATACCAAAAAACCTAACCGGTAAGTGAGACTGGCTAAACCGATCCGCCCTGAACTTCGTCTAGCAGCCAGTTTTTGAGAGCCAGTGCGCCTTCGGGAAGATGTTCATCCTCGCGCCCCACCAGATAGAAATTGTTTGGGGCCGGAATACTGAACTCTTCAAGTGCTACCAGCTTGCCCGAGCTGAGCATCGGTTGAATCAGTCGCTTCCACCCCAGTGCGAGGCCAGCCCCCTTGCGGGCCACTTGCAGGGCTAGCGCGTAACTGTTGACTCGCGATTGCGCCGGTATATTGCCGGAAAACCCGATCTCGTGAAACCATTCCGGCCACGTCGTCCATGTATTGTCTCTGGTTTCCAGATGGATCAGGCGATGCTCTGTCAGGTCGCTCAGGCTGGCTCCCTTCAACTCAGCGGCCAAATCGGGGCTGCACACTGGTGTCAGGGTATCGCGATAAAGCTTTGTATGAGGCAACGAGGAGTTCGGATCCTGCCCGTAGCGGATAAAGAAATCCAGATCGGGACGGTCGGCAAAGGATGTGTCCTGCGCCATCTGATTCACTTTAACGTGCGGATGTTCCTGCCAGAACCGGATAACGGACGGGGATAGCCACAAGGCGGCAACTGCGGTGGTCGATCCCACGGTGGCGTGGTTTTCGGAATCACCACTGCGGACTTGCTCCAGAACCTTTGACACCTTGAGGAAAGATGTGCCCAGAACCTCAAAGAGAGCCGCGCCATCTTCGGTGAGTTCAACACCCCTATGCTTGCGTATAAACAGAGGCGCGCTCAGGTCGGTTTCCAGCGCCTTGATCTGATGGCTCACGGCACCTGGGGTGACGGACAATTCGCTTGCTGCGTCCTTGAAACTCAGATGACGCGCGGCTGCCTCAAAGGCGGACAGTGTGGCAAGAGGGGGTAGGTTGTAATGGCGTCGTGACATCAGGGCTACGTTGCGTTGAAACTTAACTTGAGCTTGCTTCAACTGAATATGAAAAATTTTGCAATTGAAAACCATGTTTTTTTCTGCAGCTTTGGCACGGCCCGTTTTTTATGTCCAAAATTACCAGGCGCCGAACACGAATTCGGTAACCTGCAGGGCATACCGACAAACACATGATGGAAAACCAGATGAACACCGAAGTCGCGCGCCTTGTCCGAAAAACTGAACTGAGCCCGGATACATCGGATTTCTGCTTCGAAATCCTCGACGGTCGGTTCACCGGTCTTGAGCCCGGCGCCCATGTGGATGTTCACCTGAGCGATGATCTGGTGCGCCAATACTCGCTGTGGAGCTGGAGCCAGGACGGGCGCATGATCAACGTTGCCGTAAAACGCGAGGATGGTGGGCGCGGCGGCTCGCGGACCATGCACGACATGGAAGAGGGTACAAAGTTTGCCATTGGTGGGCCTCGCAATCATTTCCCGCTGGAAAGCCATGATCGGCACGTCACCCTGATCGCGGGCGGGATCGGGGCAACCCCGCTGGTGGCAATGGCACGCGAGTTACTGAACCGGGGGCAGGATTTCCGGGTCTACTATCTTGTACGCTCCAAGGATTACGCCGCAATGGACAAACAGTTCCGCGCGCTGGGTCTGGATGAATGGTATCACTTGCATTGCGACGATACCGATGGCCCGTTCGATCTGGCGGTGGTGATGCAATCCATTCCGATGGGTGCTGATGTCTATGCCTGCGGCCCCGAGCCGATGCTGAACGCCGTATTGGAGGCTGGAACCGCACTGCGCGGTGGTGCGATCCATTTCGAACGGTTCGCTGCCGTGTCGGATATCGAGCACGCACCCAATGACAGCTTTGAGATCGAGGTTCAGTCCACAGGTGTTGTCTACAAGGTGTCACAGGACGAAACGATCCTCGACGTACTCAAAACCAACGGCGTTCATGTGGATTTCGGCTGCTCCGAAGGGCTCTGCGGGTCGTGCATGGTCGATGTTGTTGAAGGTGAAGTGGATCATCGCGATGGCATTCTGACCCCCGAGGAGCAGTCTACGAACAGCTATCTCTGCACCTGTGTATCTCGGGCAAAATCCGACCGTCTGGTGCTTGCGCTCTAGCAGCGGGAACACTTTGTATTCACGTCTTTTTTGGTTACTTAGCATAGGGCCCGCTGACCTGCAGAGCGGTTGAATCGCTGGCCAGCGGAGAGTTCAATTTGTTGATATCAACGAAGGGGTCTGACCGATATCGGCCATTGTGTTGCTGTCACCGGGGAACAGGTCACCAAGTCGCCTGGGATATCGGTCACGCACCAAAACAGCGCCGCAAAGGAGGGACTTGAACGTGCTCGATATCCTGGCGCAGCGGCAACGCGATGCAAAAGCCGCCAGACGTTTTCTGAAACAACTCATCGACAGGTTTGGCGAACCGCGTGTCATCGTCACCGACAAACTACGCAGCTACGTCAAGCCAATCAGAGAACTATGTCCGGGCGCCGACCACCGGGCGCACACGGGGTTGAAAAATCGGGCTGAAGGATCGCACCGAACGACCCGAAAAAGCGAAAAGCTGATGGGCTGCTTCGAATATCCGAGACACGCCCAAAGATTCCTTTGTGCTCACGACCAGAGGAACACGATGTTCCGCCCCGCCGCTATCGCCTTTCCGACACCTCGTACCGCCACACCCATGCGGATGCCCACGATCTTTGGAATGGCCATGCCCTCAAGTTGACCTCCTGACCGCGCCGTTCACAGCTCTTTTCAACCACCGGCAAACAACTTGGCAAAGCCTCCCTGACAGTTGTGACCAACTGCTGTTGTCCAAAAACCGGGTAACTTTTTTCATTCGGTGGCTACGCGTCTGACCACGCGGTAGATCATCACGAAGAAGACTGGCACAAAAACAACGCCCAGCACGGTGGCCGATATGACACCGCCCATCACACCAGACCCCATTGCCGTGCGCCCCCCCGCGCCAGCGCCCGAAGACAGGACCAGCGGCAGAACACCCAGAGAGAACGCCATCGAAGTCATCAGAATGGGCCTGAACCGCTGATGCGCCGCGTCCTTGACGGCTTGCAGCAAAGGCTCACCGGCTACGACCTTGTCGCGGGCGAACTCGACGATCAGGATCGCATTTTTGCCGGTCAGACCAATCACCGTTAGCAGCGCGACCTGGAAATACACTCCGTTTTCAAATCCGCCCAGCCAGGCCCCGACCAGCGATCCTGTCACACCGATCGGCATGGCCAGCATCACTGCAAAGGGGATGGTCCAGCTTTCGTACAGTGCCGCAAGACACAGGAACACGGCAGCAAGGGAGAGGGCATAGAGCATCCCCGCCTGATCCCCGGATTCCCGCTCCTCCAGCGACAGGCCTGTCCATGCGATCTGGTATCCTGGCGGCAATTGCTGCGCCAGCGCCTCGATCTCTGCCATGGCTTCGCCGGTGGTGAACCCTGGCGCAGGGCTGCCCTGCAGTTGAATGGCCGAAACACCATTATTGCGGTACAGACCCTGCGGACCGAATTGCCAGTTCGCGGAAGAAAAGTTGGACAGCGGCACAAGACCACCTGCATCATTGCGAACCCGCCAGGCCTCGATATCTTCGGGGACCATGCGATAGGGTGCATCCCCCTGAACATAGACGCGTTTGATCCGGCCCCGGTCCAGAAAGTCGTTCACATAGCGCCCAGCCCACGCCACCGACAAAAGCTCACCCACTTCCTGCGCAGACAGGCCCATCGCACCGGCGGCGCGCCAGTCCAGATTGATGTTGAACTGGGCCGCGTCCTCAAGCCCGTTGGGACGGATCGAGGCGATTGTCTCACTTTGCCCCGCAAGGCCCATCAATTGATTTCTCGCCTGTACCAGCTCTTCATGGCTTTGGCCGTCACGGGCCTGCAAGTAGAAGTCGAAGCCGCTGACGTTGCCAAGTTCGATCACCGCAGGTGGAACAATGGGGAACACAAACGCTTCCTGAATTTGCGAGAACGCCCCAAAGGCCCGGCCCGCAATGGCTTGAGCGCTTCGATCAGGAGTGTTTCGTTCGTCCCAATCCTTCAGGCTGATGAATGCAATACCCATGTTTTGGCCCTGCCCGGCGAAGCTGAAGCCACGCACGGTAAAGACAGAAACGACGTTTTCGGTCTCACTCTCCAAATAATACTGCTCAATCTGTTCAAGCACGTCCTCTGTCGCCTCAGCGGTAGAGCCCGTAGGACCCTGAACCAGAGTGAAAAGGATGCCCTGATCCTCTTCGGGCAAAAAACCGGTCGGCGTGCGCGCAAACAGGAAAACCATCGCAGCGCCGATCAGCAGATAGATCAGCCCCACGCGCAGTGGACGCCGGATCGAGAATCCAACCAGTGACGAATAGCTTTCGGTCAGCCGGTCGAATCCGCGGTTGAACCATCCGAACAGGCCGCGATTGCGTTTGTCATGATCAGGTTTGCGCAAAAGCGTTGCGCACAAGGCGGGCGTCAAGGTCAGCGCAACCACAACTGACAGCATCATGGCTGAGACGATGGTGATCGAGAATTGCTGGTAAATGACCCCGGTGGAGCCACCGAAGAACGCCATCGGGATGAACACCGCCGACAGCACCAAGGCGATGCCGACCAGTGCACCGGTGATCTGACTCATGGATTTCTTGGTGGCCTCGTAAGGGGAAAGTCCCTCTTCCTCCATGATCCGTTCGACGTTTTCGACCACGACGATGGCATCATCCACCAGCAGACCGATGGCCAGAACCATCGCTAACATGGTCAGTGTGTTGATCGTGAACCCAAAGACCGAGATGATCGCGAATGTCCCAAGCAGCACGACCGGCACAGCGAGGGTCGGAATAATCGTTGCGCGCAAACTCTGCAGAAACAGGAACATGACGAGGAAGACCAGTACAATCGCCTCGATCAGTGTGTGCACCACTTCTTCGATCGAGATCTCGACAAAGGGGGTGGTGTCATAGGGTATGACATATTCCACGCCGTCCGGGAAAAAGGCAGAGACTTCATCTAGCTTGTGCTTCACGCGCTCGGCTGTATCCAAAGCATTGGCGCCCGAGGCCAGCCGGATCGCCATACCCGCGGTGGGCTTGCCATTGAACCAGGCGGATGTGGTATAGCTTTCCGCTCCGATCTCCACCCGCGCCACATCACGCAGCAGAACCAGCCCACCATCGGTTTCTGCGCGCACCACGATCTGTTCAAAGTCTTCGGGCGTCGACAGCAGCGACTGCGCGGTGATCGTGGCGTTAAGCGCCTGACCTTCAACCGCAGGCAAAGCGCCGAAGGACCCCGCCGAGACCTGGGCGTTTTCTTCCGAAACGGCCTGTACAATATCCGTAGGCGTCAGCTCGAATGCGGCCAATTGTTCGGGGTTCAACCAAATCCGCATCGCATATTGCGCACCAAAGACCTGAACATTGCCGACACCCTCCAAACGGCTGAACTCGTCGACCATGTTCGATACCATATAGTCTGACAAATCCACCGCATCGAGGCGGTCATCGGTCGAAACAAGCGCCGCCACCAGAAGGAATCCGCCCGAAGATTTTTCGACGACAACACCCTGACGCTGAACGATTTCCGGTAGCAGCGGCGTCGCCTGACTCAGCTTGTTCTGAACCTGCACCTGCGCAATGTCAGGGTCGGTGCCGGTTTCAAAGGTCAGCGTCACCGTGGAAGACCCGGTCGATGTCGAGGACGAACTGATGTATCGCAGCCCGTCGAGCCCGGTCATCTGTTCCTCGATCACCTGAGTCACGGTGTTGTTCACGGTCTGGGCCGAGGCGCCGGAATAGGAGGCGGTAACCTCGACCGTGGGTGGGGCGATTTGCGGATATTGCGCCACCGGCAAGTTGAAGACAGCCAAAGTGCCGATGCCCATCAGCAGGATGGAAATGACCCATGCAAATACAGGTCGGTCGATGAAGAAACGTGCCATGGGGAACTTTCACATCTGGTTGCGGGAGACTGAGCGCTTAAATCCGTCAGCGCGGTTCAGGACTCCGGTTCCTCGGTTGGCGCAACCGTCGCGCCGACCCCTATCTTTTGCAGCCCTGCAACGATCAGGCGGTCGCCAGCTTCAAGACCGTCCGTCACGATCCATTTGTTGCCCTCGGTGCCCCGGACCGTAAGGATCCGTTCGACGACGGTGTTGTTGTCGTCTACCACCATCGCCGTCGGCTGACCGCGCCGGTTGCGCGCGACGCCCTGCTGCGGTGCAAGCACTGCGCCCCGCAGAACTTCGACCGGCAGATGCGCGGTGACATACATGCCGGGCAGGACAATCTGGTTGGGGTTCGGGAATTCGATCCGCAGTACCGAGACACCAGTCTGCGGGTCCACTTGCGGTTCCGCCGCAAGAACCGTACCGGTCTGATCAAAGGTCGATCCATCCGCCAGCGACACCGTCACCGTCGGGTCAATCATTTGTAACGCTGCCGTCTGCGATGCAACGGCCCGATTGAATCGCAACACATCCTGAGTGGAAACGGCAACGTCCACATAGACACGGTCGATCTGCCGGATCACAGCCAACGGTTCAGCCTGTTGCGCGGTCACCAGCGCGCCTTGCGTGGCCAGCGCCCGGCCTACGCGGCCTGAAAGGGGCGCGCGGATCGTCGTGTGTTGCAGGTCGATTTTTGTGGTTTGCAATTGCGCCTGTGCCACCAGCAACGCGGCCTTGGCCGCGTCGCGTTCTGCCACGGCACTGTCAACCGCCTGTTGGCTGGCCACGTTGCGCAGCAACAGCTCGGCCACGCGTTTTTCTTCCTTTTCCGCAGCGGTCAGCCGAGCCTTGGCCTGAGCAACGCTTGCGGTGGCCTGCTGGACCTGCGCGTCATAGACGTCGTCGTCGATGCGATACATCGCATCACCTTCCTGAACGGTGCCGCCTTCCTGAAACAGGCGCTCGACAACGATTCCGGAGACCTGTGGCCTGACCTCTGCCACACCCAGCGCGGCGACGCGGCCCGGCAATTCCGAAAACAAGGTCACGTCCTGCGCTTGCAGCGTCACAACTGTTACCGGCACAGGATCGTTGGTTTGCGCAGCAGCCAATGATGTCAAACCGGAAAGCAATGCAGTCAATGACGTAAGCAGGAAGGCTCGGGTTCTGAGCATCTTTCGCATCTCCGTTCGGTGTTGTTTTCTAAAAAAATGGTCGTGATATGAACGGCGTACGGGGCCGCGCAGTGTGTAGGCATTTGTTCCGGCCAAGCGGCCCAGAATGGAAAATCAGCAGGCAGAATTCTGCAACGCTCTTCCTTCCCATAAATTCCTTACTAAGAAATGCAATAGGCTTATTACCCCCGGCTCGTCCACTTCCCGTCTTCACAAGCCATTGTGCATATTCGAACACCTCTTAGTTGCACCCGCCGGAGGACATATTGTTCCCGGCGCCACCTTCAATCACGTTTTCTCCGCATCCACCTTTCAACAGGTCGTTGCCGCTGCCGCCCGAGATCCGACCATCGCCCTGGCCGCCGGTGACAAAACCATTGCCGTCGCAGCCCAGGATCATGCCCTTGTCGCGCGTCCCGGTCAGAGCGTCCGAGCCAAAGGTCCCGATCTCGCTGTTGCCGTTTAGGATGCCCAGTTCCCCGAGCAGGAAATTGGCGTAGTTGAACCCGTTATTGGCCGGGCTTCCGGTAGAGACTTCCGGATTCAGCATTGGGCTGAAGTCAAGGCCTGTTGCCCCGGATCACCAACCCTGTCAGTCGGCCGCCATCCGTGTAGCTGTGCCCTGATAGGACGATTCCGTCAGTCTGGAATTTGCTTACTAGTCTCTCATCCAGTTGCCGCAGTGGGCTGCAGACAAGTGGCATTTGGACGAGGTTGTCATCTCGATGGACGGTGAAATATTTTGGATCTGGCGGTCGGTTGATGCCAATGGCAACGTGCTCGATATCCTGATGTAAAGGCAACGCAATGCAAAAGCCGCCGGACGTTTTCTGAAACAACTGATCGACCGGATCGGCGAACCGCGTGTCATCGTCACCGACAAACTGCGTAGCTACGTCAAGCCAATCAGAGTACTATGACCGGGACCCGATCACCGGGCGCACACGGGGTTGAACATTCGGGCTGAAGGATCGAACCGGCCGACCCGAAAAAGCGAAAAGCTGATGGGCCGCTTCAAATCTCCGAAACACGCCCAAAGGTTCCTTTGCGCTCACGACCAGATCAACACCATGTTCTGCCACCGCCAACTCGTACCGCCACGCCCGATCGGATGCCTACGATTTTTGGAATGGCCATGCCCTCGAGTTGACCTCCTGACCGCGCCGTTCACAGCTCTTTTCAACTGCCGGCAAACAACTTGGCAATACCATGGCGGCGTGTCGCAAACAGATACGATAGGTGCCCAAAAGTATTCCTTTCCGCCGTTGCTCTCGTCGCAGCTGTCATTTTCTGGCTATGAAACAAGAACGGGTCTTGAACCTAAGTTCGCTGAGGCCGCTATCGATACTATTGTTGCGACTGCCTGCATTTAATTGTGCTCAGCCGTAATCAATTCGATAAACTGAGAAACGGTTTCTTGCGGAACACCGGCTGCTTCAAAGATCGCAGCAGCAAAGCTCACAGGCGCTGTTCCAGAAGCGGTAATAAGTCGACCTGATGAAACCGCCGAAGCACTTTGAACGTAGTGCGATACGCCATCATATCCCACGGCATTCTTGACCAAAAATTCGGTATCGTTTGAAGTATGCGGCTTCTCGTTCAGCAATCCAGATCTGGCAAGGGCCAGGGTGCCACCACAAATCCCCCCTATTGGAACGCCTTTTTCATTTTGAGCCACAAGCAGGTCCGAAATGTCAGGCGCGGCATCAGAATCCCACACGGTACCACCAATGACTGCCACTACGTCCGGTTGCCAATCGGCCAGATCGCTCAATCCTCTGGAGACAACAACTGTCAATCCGCCCATCGAGATCAATTGCCCTGGCGTAGGAGAGAAGTACATCACATTGAGCCCATAAAATGAACCGCCGATACCACCTATCAAGGCGTACTCCCAGTCAGCGAACTCGTTTGTAAGTATCAGCGCAACTTTCACCATTTAGCTGTGTCCCTTTGAATCGCAGGGAGGAACGTATAGGGAACGCTCGGGACATGCAATGTTGCCGGGTCATCAAGCATCCATCCTTCGGTCCTGCGACCTGAGCAGTCTTACAGGGTCAGCCTTCAAGCAGTTTTGCTTTTGAAGGCAGGTCGGACTCCGCCTATTCTGACGACGGATGATTTAAACGGGTTATTGGAGGAAGTATTATGTCCGTTCCACAGATTGTTACCGTCGTCGGCTATTTTTCCGTGTCCGCAGCGAATGCGGAGGCATTTCGAAAAAACTGTGCGGAAATGATAGAACTGCGCAATCAGGAACCTGGCCATGTGGCTTCGGCCTATAGTTTTGGTAAGGATGGGACGGCCGCTTCACGCGAAGATTACGAGAGCGCTGATGCAGTGATCCGCCATATGGAATTGGGCACACACATCTTTGAAAGTACACAAGCCCTGGTCGAGATCACCGGGGTAGAGTTGCATGGTCCTAAGGCTGAGCTTGAAAAACTGCGTGATTTGTTCAGCGGGATGTCTCCGAGAATCTATGAGACCGAATTTGGGTTTCGGCGTTAGATGGGTTTGAATGTTTGATTGATGCCAAGGTCGTAATGCAAACACCATCATCGTGAGGGCTGTATTATCAGGCTTATAGAAGACGTGGACGACTGCACCCTTTCTGTGGTTGCGACCCTTTGAGCCTGCATCTGGGTTAGGGGAAAACCAATCCGATGCAACTTGAGTTGCTGATTCATGACAGTCGGGCTTTTTCAGGTTCAACACCGGCAAAGCTCTGGAATTTGACAAAAACCGCACGACTGCGACAATGGAAAGTTCCATTTGCGATAGGCGGAGACGGATCAAATGATGGGAAGACGCCGCTTTTTGACTCGTATACTCCCGACCACATTCGGGACAAGCACCTTGATGCGCAGCCTGTCCAAAAATGCGGAGGCAAAAACCGTCGAAAGTGAGATCTACAAAGCACTAACGGTAAAGGAAGCGGAGATTCTGACTGCTTGGTGCTCAACTATCGTGCCGGGCGCAGGAGACGCCGGGGTGGCAAAGTTTGTCGATCAAAGCCTTGCAGGAGATCAGGCCTCGTCGCTACTGCTCTTGCGGTACCTCAATGCCAGCGACATGGCGGGATTTTACCGTCTGGGTCTCGCCGGAATCGAGCAGGAATGTATCCACCGGTTTAACCTGCCATTTGTCCAAATAACCAACAACCAGCAGATGGAATTGGTTGAGGCGGCTGTAGCCTCGGATATGCAGGTCTGGACCGACCCGGATCCGAATTTCTTCTATTTCATCTCACGCAGCGACGCGGTGGATGTGGTTTATGGCACGCAGGCGGGATTTTCGGATCTGAACATCCCTTATCTGGCGCATATTCCGCCACCGCGACCCTGGTAACGAATTAACCGCATATATGCTAAACCAAAACGCGGGGAGCCAATGGCGAAAGCGGCACATGACAAAGTTGAAGTCGTCATTGTCGGCTCTGGCATCGCTGGCAGCACGATGGCGGCCGAATTGGGTGAGGCGGGGTTTGAAGTACTGGTGCTTGAGGCCGGACCGGAGCGCCATCTGTCTGAAATGATCAGCTCGCAAATCTGGTCGCGGAGGCTCAGATGGGCCGGGCCGGAAGTTCTGGAAACAGGTGACCTTGTGGGGGCGGCGAATTTTGCCATGGGTTGGGGGACCGGCGGCGCGGGCCTGCATTGGTACGCGAACTGGTACCGGCTGCATCCGGACGACTTTCACGTCAAATCTATGTACGGACGAAGTCTGGACTGGCCCATAGGATATGATGATCTGCAACCATGGTATGACCATGCGCAGTCCTATTTCGGGGTATCGGGGGACAATGATTCCCATGCGCCATCAGCGGCGCCTTATCCCATGTCGGCCATTTCCCTATCCAAACAGTCACAGGCAATCAAACCAGGGTTTGATGCAGAAGGTTTGAGGCTGACGACAAACACTCTGGCGGTGAACTCCGTCCCGTATGTTGGGAGAGCAGGTTGCCTGCTTGACGGCTGGTGCGATGCGGGTTGTCCGATCGGAGCATTGGCGAACCCATTGGTGCTGCAATGGCCACGGGCCCGAGAGGCGGGGGTTAAACTGCGCCACAATGCCTACGTGTCACGGGTTGAAACAGACCCTTCAGGATCGAAGGCAACCGGTGTTGTGTATCTTGATGAGCAGGGCCGGGAAAATCTGCAACCCGCCGACGTTGTCATCTCGGCCTGTCATACAATCTGGAATGCACGGCTGCTGCTGTTGTCTTCCAGTGACAAGCATCCCGATGGACTTGGCAATGGAAGCAAGACACTGGGGCGATATTTCATGTCCCACGCTCTCACGACCATCCACGGGCTGTTTAAGCAGGAAACAGAACCGCATTTGGGTGTGTCCGGCGCCAATTCACTCTGCTTGGAAGGCTATGACGACAAACAACCAGCACAAGATGCCTTTGGCAGCCGCGCCTGGCTGGTGGGACAGGCAGCAAAACCAAACGATTTGTTGGGGACTGCTCTGGCAAAGCCGGAATTGTTTGGCGCGGCTCTGGATGAATATCTGCGTCAGGCCAGTTTGCACTATGGAAACATGACTGTGCTTTGCGAGGAGGATAGCGTTCCGGAAAACTGCATCAAACTCGACGCGTCAAAACGTGATCGTTATGGATTGCCGCAAGCGCATGTGAGTAATTCGCTTCCGCGGGCGAATGCGTCCAGATCAGAGCTGGCAAAGGAGGAGGGTCTGCGCATCTTTAATGCCGCAGGGGCCCGTGACGCCTGGGCAGGGCCGCGAAATCCAATGCACATGATTGGTGGTACAATCATGGGCGATGATGCGTTAGCATCGGTAACAAACTCCTTCGGGCAGGTGCATGAAGTCGACAATCTGTTTGTCGCTGGCGCAAGCCTGTTTCCCACACCCGGCGCGATCAACCCAACAGCTACTCTGGCCGCATTGGTGTTCCGCACAGCAGATTACATTCGCACCCATAGATCAGAACTGCTGCCCTAACGAGAGGTGCGAAGGAGTTGCGACCGCCCCATGCCGTCGAAGGCGCCCAGCAGTGATTGAAACCAGCGATGCAGCTCATTGTCCGGTGACCAGAACGCAGTCGCGCTGACGGTTGTATCGCAAACTATTGGAACGGCCGGAATCAGGGATATGCTGGACACACTTTTCTCAAGACTTCAGCGAATTGACGAAACCCAGAGGCACACGGAAAGTCGAATTGGCTCTTGCTGATCATGTTGGCAACTTCGATCCCATTCAATGTCGCGGAAGCTAAGCTGAGCGACTTGAACCCGCACATGTGCCGGTCACGCCGTGGATAAAACTGTGATCCTGCTCGATCATGTCGTTAAAACTTTTGAACCGGATGGCTTGAATTTCGGTTGGGCAGTCAAACCGACTAAGGGTTTCGTTCACTTTTCGAATGCCCGCCGCGTTAGCTGAACTTTTGTCGATGATGATCTTGCCTGGAATTCCACTTGAAGACAGCGCTTTGGCAAAGAACCATCGTTGCTGATGGACGGTTCCTGCGCTCAGGCAGCATGAAATCAAACGTGCTTCCTGCTTTGCCGACAGCTCGATAAAGGTACATCCACTTGCCAGCATACGCTGGTGGATCTCGGCCTTGCCCCAGGATTTCTGTGTTGGGTATTTCTGTGATTGCGCACGCACGGCGATCATTGGCGAAAGCTTCGCAACCCGCTTGTTGTGAGTGCCGTGGTCAATCCGCGCACCGCGTTCACCCATTATCTCTTCCAAGTCACGATAAGGCACTGCGTACCGCAAATGGATGTATAGAGCGTACAAAACTGCTTCCTTGGGGAAGTGGCAGCCCTTAAATGAGACCGTACTGAAACCTGCTCTCGATAGATTTGAAAGCAACAAGTGCCGAAACACACATTCTCGTCAATAATAGCCCAATGTCTGCGACGCATCCGGTTTTTGCGCGTAACGCGGGTAGGAGATTTGTAATACGGTACAATTGGGGTTGTGAAAACACTGCGTCACGAATTCCTGGAGAGGCCAGAGAGGGCGTCCGCACCTTTAGAACCTCACTAACAAACTATCGCAACTTTCATCAAAATAGCAGTGCGCCGTTGAGGTCGAAGTGTTTGGGAAACATTGCACGTAAAAATCGAAAAACAATTCTCATTGCCTCGTTACGATCAAATGAATCCGGGTGGAGTAGGTAATCGGTCCACATGCCTTCCAACATGGCGATTGTGCCGTGGGTAGCATCCCGTGCAACCTGATTGGGGTGCTCGATGCCTGTTTCTTTCGCAATTCGCACGAATGCGTTGAAAACCAGGTTCCGAAGCTTTGCATCGCGTGTATCTGAAAAGGCCGCTATTGCTGCTCTGTTTCTGGCTTCACCTCGAAATGCGTACCAAATTGAAACATTCTTCTTGTTGAGGATGGCTTCACTCAAGTCACCCCGCACAATCATCTCAATATGTTCTTGACCCGTTTGCCCGGTCGTTTCCAACATGGCATGGATGCCGTCGTAGTATTGCTCGGACGAGTAGCGGGCCGCCTCGTCAACCAGATTGTCTTTGCCGCCGAAATGTAGGTGAATCATCCCGCGGGACAAGTCGGCACGTTGAATGATTTCGCTGACCGACGTCTCAGAAATTCCCTTTTCTGCAACCGAGTCGAGGACTGCCTCGATCAGAGACAGGCGGTTTCGTTCTCGTATCTGTTGGCGTCTTCCAGTCATTTGATCAGGCAGTTCTGTTTGTTTTCAATCTCTTGCGGTGCATTCTAGCGGCCCATGTGAAATTGGCCAGCCGCAGATGTGAAAATATCAGTTGACACAACTGGCCTGAAAATTCCAGATTTAAATGGACGATTGTCCATTTTGTGATGGAAATGGTCTCGCCACCGAAAGCAAAGTTCAGCAGGGAAGCATGGCCGGAGTCATAAGAAGTGAAACGGGCAAGGGCCTGGCATTGAGCGCGCCTGCGACGCTCTATGTCGGCCTGCTTGTCGCTGTGCCCCTTTGCATTCTTGTAGCCTACAGCTTTTGGACCCAGACCTATGTCGAGATTGACCGCACTCTGACCTGGGCGAATTACCAGGAGGCGTTTACCGACCCCTTGGTTCGGCATTTGATGATCCGGTCGGTCGCGATCGCTGGGGCGGTGACATTGGCAACCGTTTGTTTGGCCTATCCGATTGCTTACTTCATCGCATTCCGGACACAAAAGAAGACCCTCTGGCTATTGCTGATAACCATCCCGTTTTGGAGCAGTTATCTGCTTCGGGTGTTTAGTTGGAAGCTGATCCTTGGATTCAATGGAGTGATGAACTCGGCTTTGATCTCATTGGGGCTGATACAGGAGCCGCTGACTTTCCTGCTCTATAACGAATTTGCCGTTGTTCTCACGCTTGCCCATGCCTGGGCACCGTTTGCGATCCTGCCGATTTATGTGTCGTTGCAAAAGATCGACCGTAGCTTGCTGGAGGCCGCAACCGATCTTGGCTGTAGCAAGCTTGAAAGGTTTGTCCGCGTGACTTTGCCTCTGACAGTACCGGGGATCATCGCGGCCTGTCTGATCATCTTTATCCCCACGGTAGGCGACTACGTCACACCGGCTCTGGTCGGTGGATCGCAAGGTAAAATGGTTGCCAATTTGATCCAAGTGCAGTTTGGCGCTGCTAATAATTGGCCATTGGGTGCAACCTTGTCTCTGCTTGCCATGCTTTCGGTCGGCTGCGTCGCGATCTTGTTCGTGGTGGTGGTCACCGCACTGGGGCGGAGGATCAGATGACCAAGGCGTTTCGTATCCCATGGTTGCTTGTCTATGCCGTCGGCTATCTGGTGTTTCTCTACCTGCCGGTTCTGCTTTTGCCGCTGTTTTCGTTCAACGACGGAACCATTGTGGCTTTCCCGCTAAAAGGGTTCACATTGAAATGGTACGCGCAATTGGGTCAGCAAGACACGCTGCTGCAAGCGATGGTGAATTCGCTGATTGTCGGCAGCGTGACCGCTCTGATGGCGACGTCTCTGGGCCTTTTCGCCGCGCGCGCCTATGTTAGATACCGTTTCAAGGGTCGGGAGTTTTCCGAAGGCTTGGTCATGCTCCCGCTGGTCGTACCCGGCATCATTGTCGCAAGTTCGATGCTGGTACTGTTCATCAGCGTCGGGCTGAAACCTTCGCTGACAACCGTGATCCTTGGGCATGTGTTCGTGGCTTTGCCCTTCGCGGTATCGATCATGAAGTCCGCTTTTGATGACTTCGACCAGTCGTTGGAAGAGGCTGCCTTTGACCTCGGCGAAAGCGTTGTGGGGACATTTAGGCGTGTCACTCTTCCTATCGTTGCACCGGGCATTATCGCGAGCCTTTTGGTCACGTTCACCGTGTCCTTCGACGAGTTCGTTCTGGCCTTCTTCCTGTCCGGAAACAGCCCGACACTGCCGGTTTATATCTGGAGTCAGATTCGCTTCCCGGCAAAACTGCCCAATACACTGGCACTTGGCTCGCTACTTTTGCTCTCGTCCGTCCTGCTGCTGCTGATTGCCGAGTATTTCCGCCGCCGTTCCACCCAATCTTCTGATTGAAGCCTAAGGAAACAAACAAGATGAGCGAACAGAACATCATCGAGATTCAGGGCGTAGAAAAACGCTTTGGCACCTTTGTGGCTGTGTCCGATCTGAACCTCACCTTGAAAGAGGGCGAGTTCTTTTCGCTGCTTGGCCCTTCGGGCTGTGGAAAGACAACGGCTTTGCGCATCATCGCGGGATTTCAGGATCACGAAGAGGGCGAGATCCGGATTGACGGCCGGACGATGGGCGAGGTGCCTGCCAACAAGCGGCCTACGAACATGGTGTTCCAAAGCTATGCGATCTTTCCGCACCTGAATGTGGGTGACAATGTCGGGTTCGGCTTGCGTAAGACAAAGCTTTCCCGAAATGAAATCAAGGAACGCGTTGCCGAGGCGCTTGAGATGGTGGAACTCGGCGGTTTGCAGGACCGTAAGGCCAATGAGTTGTCTGGCGGACAGCGGCAGCGCGTGGCGCTTGCCCGCGCACTGGTCATGCGGCCCAAGGTGCTGCTGCTGGATGAACCCTTGTCCGCGCTAGATAAAAACCTGCGCGAAGCGATGCAATTGGAAATGCGCCGACTGCAGCAAAAGCTTGGCATTACCTTCGTTATGGTCACGCATGACCAGTATGAGGCGATGACCATGTCCGACCGGATCGGCGTCATGTTCGCTGGTCAACTCAAGCAGGTCGACAAGCCCGAGGTTCTGTATTCTCAACCCTGCAATCGGGAAGTGGCCTCGTTCATCGGCGGAATGAACTTTCTGAATGCTGAAGTGACTGCTGAGAACGCCGACACGCTGGACGTGAATGTTCAAGGGTTTGGCTCGATGACAATTGGGGTGAACCCAAATGTTCAGGTGCATGACAAAGATCTGCTGGTCGGCGTTCGCCCTGAGCAGTTGGAAATCAGCGCGGAAAAACCGGATGAGTACGACGCGCATGTTCAGGGCAAGGTGTCGGACGTCGCCTTCTATGGTGAAAGCGTCCACTATTATGTGCGCGTCGACGGGTTGCCGGAAAGCATCGCCGTTGCGGTGCCAAACTACTTTCACACAGTCGACCACAGCCGGGGCGATACCGTTTGGCTTGGCGTTCAAAGCGCCTCGGTGATCGACCTGGGCAAACGTGAATCTTTGGGAGGAGACAAATGAATAAAGCAACATCACTTGTGGCAGCGGTGGTTGCCACCTTCACGGCAAGTCAAGCATTGGCTGATGCCGCTGATCTGACCGTTTTCGACTGGTCCGGGTATGAGGATCAAGGGTTCTTTGGTGATTACGTCGAAAAATACGGCGGGCCGCCCAGCTACACCTATTTCGGCAGTGTGGAAGAGGCCTTCACCAAGCTTCAATCCGGGTTTGAGGCTGATCTGGCCCATCCGTGCACGGACGCCCTGAGAAAATGGGTGGCGGCGGACATGATCAAACCGATCGACACCAGCAAGCTGGAAAACTGGGACAAACTGATGCCCAAGATCAAAGAGGTCGATGGCATCACGATAGACGGCCAGACCTATATGGTGCCCTTTGAATGGGGGAATACCGGCCTGATCTACCGCACCGATATGATTTCAGCTGATGATGTTTCGCTGCAATTGTTGTTAGACCCTGCCTATCAGGGCAAGGTTGCTGTTCCGGATGCAGCCTCCAGCGCGTTTGCCATGGCTGCGCTGGCAACTGGTGCCTCAAGCTATTCCGATATGAGCGAAGAAGAATTCCAGAAGGCCGCGGATTACCTGCGCGCGATTCATCCGAATGTACGCTTCTACTGGTCTGATGCGGGCCAGTTGGATCAAGCCATTGCCAGCGGTGAGGTGACACTGGGCTGGGGCTGGAACCAATCGGAACTCAACCTGATCTGGAACGAAACTCCGGCGGTCATGATGCGTGATGTGGACAAGGGCATCGCCACCTGGGTCTGCGGTTATGTGCACCTGAAATCTGCCAAACAGTCCGATGAGCAGGTCTATGACATGCTCAACGCGCTTAGTTCTGCTGCCAGCGGCAAGTATATCATCGAAAGCTGGGGTTATGCCCATGCCAACGAGGAGGCATTTGCGCAGGCTGATCCGGAACTGATCGAAACCTACGGGTTCTCGGACGTGGACAGCTTTTTTGACGGCAGCCTTTTCTTCGACGCGGTCAATCCTGAGATTGAAGCGAAAATGTTGAAGGAATTCGAACGCATCAAGGCGGGCTTCTAGGGCTATCTAACGACACACCCGGGATCGGTAGAGGCTTCGCTGCCCTGCCGTTCCCGCAGAACTATTTCCAATTTTTCTGGAGGAAGCGCGGCAATGTCAGGCGCTGACGGATATTCTGTTCTCTTTGAGCCGATTCAGATCGGGCCCGTGACGGCGCGAAACCGGTTCTATCAGGTGCCCCACTGCAACGGCATGGGACATTTGCGACCGCAGGCCGAAGCGGCCATGCGGGCCATGAAGGCCGAGGGCGGCTGGGCTGTTGTGTCCAATCAAGAAACGGAAATCCACCCCACTTCGGACCTGTCCCCCTTTGCTGAAAACCGACTATGGGACGAAAGGGACATTCCAGCGCTGCGCCTGATGACAGAAGCGGTGCACGAGAAGGGTTCGTTGGCGGCGATTGAACTGGCGCACAATGGCCACCATGCGCAAAATCACCTGAGCCGCGCGCCCTTACTGGCGCCGTCAGAACTTGCCCTGCAGACAGCATATCCCAAGCAAGCCCGGGCAATGGACAAGTCGGACATTCGCGAGCTCCGCAAGTGGCACCGTGCGGCAGCGCGACGTTCGCGCGAGGCGGGCTTCGACATTGTGTATGTATACGCGGGTCACCACATGACCTTGCCGCATCATTTTCTGTTGCCGCAGTTCAATGACCGAACGGATGAATACGGCGGATCGTTAGAGAACCGGGTGCGTCTTACCCGAGAGCTTCTGGAAGAAACCAAAGAAGAAATTGGCGATGACTGTGCTGTTGCTCTGCGGTTTGCAGTTGATGAAATGCTGGGACCTGACGGCATGCAGGCGCAGGAAGAAGGCCGTGCCGTTGTCGAACTACTGGCCGAGCTGCCGGACCTTTGGGACGTGAATGTAGCGGATTGGAGCAACGACTCGGCGACGACCCGCTTTGAACCCCGTGACGGTTTTCAAACCTCTTATATCGAGTTCGTCAAACAGGTCACGTCCAAGCCGGTTGTGGGCGTCGGGCGTCTTACGTCTCCGGACTTGATGGTATCACTCGTCAAAAAAGGCATTCTTGATTTTATCGGCGCGGCACGACCGTCCATTGCTGACCCGTTTCTTCCAAACAAAATCAAGGACGGCCGCATCGAGGAAATCCGAGAGTGCATCGGTTGCAATATCTGTGTTTCATCGGATTCTCTGGGGGTTCCTATCCGGTGTACGCAAAACCCGACAATGGGTGAAGAATGGCGACGGAAATGGCATCCTGAAATCATTGAACGCAAGGGCGAAGAAGAGGCCGCGCTGGTTATTGGCGGCGGTCCCGCCGGGCTGGAATGCGCCATGCAGCTGGCTCGCCGGGGTTACGACGTAACTGTGGCCGAAGCCAAGCAAGCGCTTGGCGGGCGTGTGTTGCAGGAATCCAGCCTGGCCGGGCTATCCGCCTGGAAACGCGTGACAGATCACAGGATTTACGACCTGCAGCAACGCGGAAACGTTCAATTGTTCACTGACAGCCGCTTATCAGCAGGTGAGGTTGTCGAACTGGGCATTCCGAACGTCTTTCTGGCAACTGGCGCATCATGGCGGCGAGATGGTCGCGGGAAATCCGCATTTCAGGGAATATCAATAGGCTCTGGTTCTCAGGTATTTACGCCGGGCGACATCATGTCAGGTGTTATGCCGGGGGACGGTCCGGTTTTGGTCTATGATGATGATCAGGCCTATCTCGGTGGGGTGCTGGCAGATCATCTGGCCCAGGCAGGGCGAGAGGTTGTCTTTGTAACCCCAGCCTCAATGGTTTCGCCGTTCACGGAATTGACGTTGGAACAGGTCAAAGTACAGCGCAGTCTGCTGGAAAAGGGCGTTCGGTTGGCCCTGTCCCAAACCTTGGCCAGCGTGACACCCGGTAAGGCGAATACTCAATGCGCCTATACCGGGTGCGAACAAACCATTGATTGCGGCTCTGTCGTTTTGGTGACGCAGCGCGCGCGCGATACCACCCTTTATGATGAACTTCGTGGTTTGACCGATAGCCCGCTGACTACATTGGAGCTGATCGGTGATGCCGCGACCCCCGGTTTGATCGCTGATGCCGTGTATTCGGGACACATGGCGGCCCGAAATTTCGAACGCGATGCGGGCGATATCGACCGCGATTTTTTCCGTCGGGAAATCGTTTCCCTTGAATCTATATGAGGTGCGCTATGCCAAAAGATGACTTGCAAGTAATGCGCGACTTGATGAAGGCGCAGCGGGAAAGGTTCGCTTTGCCGCGTCACTTCTATACGTCTCAGGCGGTTTACGAAAACGATATCAGCACGTTCTGGAACCGCAACTGGATCTGGGTCGGCCATGTCAGTCAAGTCGCTGAACCCGGTGAATATTTCCTCTTCGACTACGGCCCCGAGTCCATCATCATCGTTCGGGATCGCGAGGGAGAGTTGCGCGCGCATCTGAACGTTTGCCGCCACCGGGGATCGCGCGTTTGCATTGAACAGAAAGGCAAGGCGCGCAACTTCATATGCCCGTATCACGCGTGGACTTTTGACCTCAACGGCAAACTGAGAAACGGACGGGCAATGGGGGCAGATTTTGACCCGGGCCAATACGGATTGTTCCCGGTTCAGGTTAAGATTTTCCAAGGCCTGATTTTTGTCTGTGCGGCTGAAAATGCTCCACCGCTGGACGCTGCATTGGAAAGACTGGCCCCGCTTTCAAAGCCGTTTGATTTTGAAAACCTGAAGTTAGCCCATGAGGCCTCATATCCGGTTCCGGCAAACTGGAAGCTGGCCTTGGAGAATTATCTGGAATGTTATCACTGTGCACCGTCCCATCAGGACTACTCTCGTAGCCATTCCCTGAAAGACCCGGTGCAGGTTCTGGAGTTCAGCGGGGCGCTGCACGAACGAATGGAAGAAGCCGGAGTTCCAACAGAGGAGCTCGACCTGACCGGAGAGAATGCGGACGCGCCGGGTGCAGATGTCTATTGGCGGCGCTACCCGCTGTTCCCGGGCTATTTGACAGGCAGTAAGGACGGCGCGCCCTTGGCGCCGCCTCTGGGTGCACTGAGAACCCATGACGGCGGTGCAACTGATCTGGGGATCGGTACGCTGAACTACTTCTTGATCTATGCTGATCACGTGGTCGGGTATCGGTTCGTGCCGCGCGCTCTGCAGGAAACGGATATTCAGATCGTCTGGTACGTGCGCGGAGACGCCGAAGAGGGGCGCGACTATGAAAAAGATGCCCTGACATGGCTGTGGCATGTCACGTCGCTCGATGACGAACGGATCATCCGTCACAATCAGGAAGGCGTGAATTCATACCATTTCGCCCCGGGGCCGCTGTCCGAGATGGAATGGAGCATTCCCGGTTTCTACCGCAACTACTTCAGCATGATCTGAGACGCGCATAATTCGGAGAATAAACATGACAGAACTAACGCAGCGCAGATCAAGACGGCGCGGGGGTGGGCGTGAGGCGCGCGCAGCAGTACGATCCAGTAACGCCCCTTCGCAGGCGATTTGGCCGGGTGTTCCCGGTGGGCGATACAAACCCCTGTCAGACGAAGACATGTCGCGCATTCACGAAGCTGCGCTCAGCATTCTGGAACGGACTGGGGTCGGGGATCCTACGCAGGAAGTTCTTGATCTCGTATTGCCCAAGGGGGCGACTTTGAACGAGCATGGCAGGCTGTGCTTTCCTCGGGCCTTGATGGAAGACCTTTTGGCCAAGGCCGCCAGTGAGTTTTATGTCCATGCACGCGGATCGCGGGCTGGTAAGGATGATATGCACTGCACCAAGGACAAGGTGTATTACGCAAACTCCGGTACCGCTGTGACCACGTTTGACGCGGAAACGCGCAGTTACCGGCCATCAACACTCAAGGACATTTACGACTTCACCCGCTTGGTAGACCGGCTAGACAACATTCACATGACCGGTGACACGGTTTTGGCGACGGATGTGCCACAGGACTACGAGCATGATATGAGCATGCTCTACGCCATTCTGGCGGGTAGCGAGAAGCCGTCTTGCCTGACATTCCGTACACGCGAGCATATTCAGGACGCCATTCATTTGTTCGACCTGGCATCGGGCGGGGAAGGCAAGTTCCTTGAAAAACCCTCGGTCATTTTTGGCGGGTGCCCCATCGTATCACCGCTCAGATTCGGGCGGGAGAATCTGGAGATCCTGATTGATACGGCGAAAATGGGGCTGGTTTGCGACCTCGCTGTTCCGCCGCAAGCTGGGGCGACGTCGCCTGCGCCGCTTGCCGGGACCTTGGCGCAAGCCGTCGCCGAGACCCTGTCATGTGTCGCAATTGCCAACTTGATCAACCCTGGCACTCCGGTAGTCTTTGCGGCTTGGCCCTTCATCACCGACCTGCGTACCGGTTCGTTTACAGGCGGCAGTGGCGAACAAGCGTTGATTTCAGCTGCGGCCATTCAGATGGGCAATTTCTACAACCTGCCGACCAGCGTCGGATGTGGTATGACGGATTCCAAGATACCCGATGCGCAATACGGTCTGGAAAAGGCGCTAACCTTCGCGTTGGCGGCCCATGCCGGTGCCAACAGGTTGTGTGAATTTGGCGGTATGCTTGGCAGTCTGATGGGGTGCAGTTTTGAGTCCATGGTCATCGACAACGAAGCCGCCGGTATGATCTCGCGAACCCTCCGTGGGATTGAGGTGAGCGACGACACGCTTTCCGTCGACGTCATCCATGAATGCGCAATTGATCCCGGTCACTTTCTCGGCAACTCGCAGACCTTGCAATATATGGAGACCGAATATGTCTATCCGACCCTGCTAGACCGGGAACTGACCGACACCTGGGAGAAAGCAGGTCGTCAGGACATGTTTGAGCGGAGCCGGTCGGTTGTTGACGATATCCTGTCCAATCACTACCCAAACTACTTTGGTAGCAAAGCCGATAAAGAGGTGCGGTCCAAGTTCCCGATCAAATTACCGCCTGAGGCGATGCGAGCGGATTAAGCGCTGTGACTGCGAAGAAGGCATCGCAATTTACAAGATTGCGATGCCATTCCATTGCAAAACCTAAATCCTCAAGGCACCCTGTCGCGTCAGGTCTTCGGTCGCCAGCTGTATGCCTTTTTCAAGGATGTCGAACATCTGGTTCAACTCGTCTTCGGTAATGATCAGTGGTGGGGAAAATACGCACATATTGATGATCGGGCGCAGGATCAGCCCGTTCTCTTGGCAATACCGGTCAATCAATGCACCTACTGATTTATCAAGGTCCAACAGGTTCTCTGCTTTTGCATCGGCAACACATTCAACGCAGCCCACTAGCCCCATACCACGGGCATCACCGACGAGCGGCAAGTCTGCCAGAGCCTGAAGGCGCTCTTCGAACAGCGGCGTGATCGCGCGGACATGTTCTAGAACGCCGTCACGCTCCATGATTTCGATTGTTTTCAGACCTGCTGCCGCACTCACCGGATGGCCCGAATAAGTGAAACCGTTTGAAAAGGTGGCGTCCTGTGCGTTGTCACCAGTCACATCTTCAATCAACCGATCGGAGATGATGCAGGCCCCCATGGGTACGTATCCAGACGTCATGCCTTTTGCGCAGGTGATGATATCGGGTTGGATTTGAAAGACGTCTTCGGACGCAAACCAATGTCCAAGCCGTCCGAACCCGGTTACGACCTCGTCTGAAATATACAAGACATCGTACTTCCGGCAGACTTCCAGACAGCGCTGATGATACCCTTGCGGAGGTACGATGACCCCGCCAGAGCACAGGATCGGTTCCGCGATGAAGGCAGCGACCTTGTCTGCTCCGGTCTGCAGGATCATGTTCTCCAGATCACTGATTTTTTCGTCCAGGAATTCATTAACTGTCTGTTCAGGGCGACGTGTATAAGGGTTCACGTTCGGCAGGAAACGCGTCAGGTGGGAAGCTTGGTCCAACCATCCCTTGTCGCGCTCTTTTCCGGATACCGAGGCGGCCAAATAAGTCGATCCGTGATAGGCTTTCTGGCGCGATATCACGATTTTCTTTTCCGGTTTGCCCAGCAGGTTGTTCCGGAACTGCACGAAACGCAGAGCACTATCCACGGCCGTGGAACCACCGGTTGTAAAGAAGACATGGTTCAAATCGCCCGGTGTTCTCTTGGCGATCTCATGTGCCAACCCGACAGGTGCTGAGTTGGTATTGTTGAAGGGCGAAAAATAGGCCATCTCCTTTGCCTGCTGGGCCATGGCATCGGCAATCTCGGTGTTTCCGTAGCCCAGCTGCACGCACCACATGCCGGCAGGCCCGTCTATCAGGCGTTTGCCGTCTTCTGTCACGACGTGAACACCAAGACCACTTTCGGCAAAAGTTCGTTCATTCAGACCGAGATGCGACATTCCCTCCCACGGGTGCAGGAAGTGTTTGTTGTCCCAGTCACGTACGGACTGAAAGTCGGAGTTGAAAAGGATCATGCGTCACCGTGTTGAAACATTTATCACAAAATGAACAATCATTCATTCAATGTCAATCCTTGAACTTATGATCAGCTAGATGCGAAAAGACCAAAAGCGGCACCCCAGCGAAGGACAAATAAGATTACTCTCGAGCCAGATAGCCCAACCAATGCCCGAGATCTGAGCAAGTTGCAGAACCGAAAGCAGCTGATCCAGGCGGCTGCGGACGCTATCCACGAATACGGAATTCGCGGAACGACCTCGGCTAGGATCCAGGAATTATCTGGATTGTCTCGGGGATTGGTGAACCTGCATTTTGGTTCTAAGGAGAAGCTGCTGCTCGCTGTGGCAGAAGAATTGTCAGCGCGCTACGCAGGGCGGTGGAGGGCAATAGCAGACGATCCAAAGTTGGACGCTGCCCAAAAGCTGATTTCTATCATAAAGGCGGATTTCGATCCTTTCGTCCTTAATCCGCGGGATGTTTCGATCTGGTTTTCGTTTCGGGCTGAAGCGGTCTCGAATCCACAAATCTTTCCATTGATCGACTCGCGAGACAAAGATTTTCGAGCCGTGATCCTGGAACTATTTGAGGAATTAAAGAGCGAAGGTGAGTACAAAGACATCGACTGCAAACTTGCTGCAGACGCATTGATTGCGCTGCTGGAAGGGCTCTGGACCGATTACCACTTGCACTCAGAGATCTTTAAACCCGAGGAGGCTTTGAAGATCTGTCTGTTTGTACTGCAGTCAGTGTTTCCAAAAAGCTTTGGGTCTCAGTCCATTCACGGGCGAACGCAACGACAACGTTAGGCTCGAAGCGGATACTTTGCGCCTCACCGACCAACGGCCGCTCCTATATTGCATCAGCGTAGTGGAAGACCTTTGAGTCGCAAATGGTGAAACTTGTGTGCTGAGGAAAACCCCGTGGTCCAGAAATCAATGGCTTGGCGAAAAGGCAATGGCAAATCGTTGTTCGTCCGACATTCCTTGTCGAACGTCACAAATCCGGGAATTAAGGGCACAGAATCGGGCAATATGTCCCAGAGTGTTACCGCGCCCAAAGTTTTTGGTACAGTGACAATGGGCGCGCCGCGTGAAGTCTCAACAAATAAGCCAGACTATCCTCAACGCTGTCAGCTCAATCCGACCGCTTCAATAAACGATGGGCATGCTGTATAACCAGGAACCGGTTTCTTAAGGATACATGCGACGCCTCTCTGTTCAGGCGCCGCATGTGATAGCTTAATCGCCGGTCACGTCCGAAATCCACGTTCCCGCTGCAACAGCCCGTGGAAGTCCAAGTGGGCCAATCGCCAAAAGCGCGACCTGCCGCAAGTCTTCGGCAGGAATTCCTTCGGCCAGTCCCCGGCGGCTATGTGAATGTACGGCACCTTCTGACGCGGCGCCAATCGCGAGTGCCAGTTTGACAAGCCGGCGTTCGCGTTCCGTGAGGTTCCCGGCCTGTGCGGTTGCTGATCCAAGTGCGGCATATGCATCCCAGATGTTGGGGTGTTTTGCAGCAAGCGCGCCTGCGGCGCCGGGCAGATCTTTGGTCATCTCGAACTCTCCTTTTCGTTAGCTCATGCCTTCGGAAATGAATTCTTCAAATGCGTTCTTAGCTTTTTTGGCATTTTGGCATCGAGGAACCCGTCCTGCATATCAGAAGCGCCGACCTGAATGACCATTACCACACTCATCCCGAGATGCGGTTTGCATTTAACCCCGATCATGCCATCGGCAGTCAGCTCAACCTCTTCATTGATCTTGCCTACTAAAGGCTGTTGCCCATCGGGAACCATACCTTTGACGGTTTCGACAGTGTGACCTTTGTCCGCTGCGCGGAAGACCAAGATGTCGCCGACCTGAGCAGAGACAAGTCGCGGTTCGAACACCATTGTTTCCGCTTCGCCTCGGTTTGGCATCTGGACCTCGATGGTTTCAGCAAACACCGAAACCGGGCCAAGAGCTAGAAAGGTGGCTGTGGCCAGAGATTTAAGTTTCATCCTGCGTTTCCCTGTGAGGTTTGTAGTTTTATCCACCAAGCGCGGACATATGGCGCGTCACAGCGGGTTGTGACATTTGTGAAAGGTCGAAGCGGTGACGTTCAGGCTTCATCAGCAACGCGCTTCGAATGGCGGACGATACCGCGTCCTCGGATCGGCGCAGTGGCGCGCGCAGATCAACCGATCCTTCGTCGCCCATGCAAGTGTAGAGGCGTCCGGTGCAACTGACCCGCACACGATTGCAGAGTGCGCAGAAATTGCAGGACATCGGGGAAATGAACCCAAGCTGGCCACCAGTCTCTGCAACCTGCACGTAGCGCGCCGGACCGCCAGAACTGCGTTTTAACGAGGTTAGCGTCCAGCGGCGCGCCAGGTCCGATTGCAGATCACTCAGGGACAACACACTTTCACTTCGGTCCAGGCCGGTATCGCCCAACGGCATTTCTTCGATCAGCGTCAAACCCATGCCTCGCCCATGGGCAAAACGGATCAAATCGTCGACTTCGTCTTCGAACGCACCACGGCTGGCAATCGCGTTCAGCTTGACCTTAAGGCCCGCGTCCTGCGCGGCATCCAGCCCAGCCAGTACCATACGAATATCACCAAGCCGTGTCATGCTGCGGTATCGATCCGGGTTTAGCGTGTCGAGAGAGACGTTGACCCGCTTTATACCGCAAGCCGCCAAGCAATTCGCGTGGCGCGCCAGTAACGTTCCGTTGGTGGTGAGCGTCAACTCATCCAACGCGCCGGATCGCAGATGCCGCGACACATCCCGAAATAAATCGATTACATCACGACGCACCAGAGGCTCGCCTCCGGTAATGCGCAGCTTGCGCACACCGCTTCGAATGAAAACGTCGCTGAGACGGGCCAACTCTTCAAGGCTCAGAAGGTCGCGCTTGGGAAGAAACGACATCTTCTCGGCCATGCAATATGTGCAGCGCAGGTCGCAGCGGTCGGTGACGGACAGGCGCAGATAGTTGACGGTTCGGCCAAAACCATCGACCAGCGGAGTTAGCGGATCCTGCGCTTTTCTTTTGGATGACGAAGATGCGCTAATGCGCGCAGTTTTGATGGGGGTCAGGTCAGAAGGGTCGGCATTCTCGCCGCAACCACTGCTGTTTGTGTTGTCCAGCATCGGACCCTCCTGCATGTGATGGGGATTTTCTTAAGTTTTGCGTGGCCGGGCGTTGCCCCGGCCACGCTGGTCTTCGGTGTCTTAGTGGGCGTCGGCCGCGTTCATCATCAGGTATTCCATGACGAGTTCACGTTCGCTGCCATCAAGGCCGGCCCTTTCGAACATTGACGGTACGATGCCTTTCCACTGTTGCTGCGTGTAGTGAGTCACTTCCCGTGGGGCGTGACAGACGGTACAGCGCTGGAAGAACATCTTCTCGCCCGGGGTCATGTCGGCGTAGAGGGATGCCGTCAAAGCTTCGAGCCGCTCCAGGCCAAGTTTATCGTCATCAATCGCGGCAAGCTCGATGTCTTCGATGATAGCCGGTTTGTCGTAAGCCATGTTCGGACCTTCGGGGTCTTCGCATTTGCGCATTTCGATAAGGACGGTGTTGGCCGTAGTTGCCTCGCTGAGACCTGAAGCGCGCTGTGTCGAAGTCAGGAAGTTCACCAGACCCGAGTTACAGCGCCCCTTGCTGTCAAGTGACGGCCAGCAACCTTCGTAGATCGAAACGACGCCCGGCATGATCTCGTCGCTGACAACAGCCCCGGCGATAACGGTGCCTCGGTTGTTGTACAATTCAACAAGATCGCCGTCTTCGATGCTGCGTGCTGCGGCGTCTTCGGCATTGATCCGCACCGGCTCGCGACCCTGAACCTTATAGATACCACGCAGCGTTTCCGACTGGTCCATCTGGCTGTGCAGGCGGTACCACGGGTGGGGCGACACGACATGCAACTGACCTTCCTTGGCATTGCCGAGGTACTCGTGTTTCTCCATCCACATTGGCATACCGGGGCAGTCCTCGATCTCCATATTCGCGATGTTTTCGCAGAACATCTCGATCTTGCCCGATGCTGTGTGCAACGGGTTTGCTTCCGGGTTGGCGTAGAATTCGCCGTGCCGCACCCATTTCCGGGCCTCTGCAGGTACCGGCATCCGGGCATAGCCTTTTTCCCAGAACTCCTCGAATGGTGTTTCCTTGGCCGCGCCCGAAGCCTCATAAGCCAGTTTGATGTGATACATCTTGTCTTCGCTGTCTGTGAACTGCGCCCACAGACCCAGCTTGTCGGCCAGACCTTCGAAAATCTCATAGTCGGGCAGACTTTCGCCAACGGGTTCGATCACCTTTTTCATCGCGTAGACGCGGTCGTTCGAATAGGTGCCGCCCGACGTGATATCATCCTGTTCCAGTGTCGAGGCCGCAGGCAGGACAATATCGGCCCAGCGGGTTGCAGCTGTCCACCACACATCGACAGAGACGATGGTGTCGACCTTCTCAAGCGCGCGGATCAACCGGTTGGTATCCTGCTGGTGCGACATGAAGTTGTTGCCGGCATTGAAGATCATCTTGATGTCGGGATAGGTGTTGGTCTGCCCGTTATAGAAGAAATCCACGCCCGGGCTTTCCAACGCCTCGGTAATGCGCGAGGCCGGGACTATCTTCTTGACGAAGTTCCTGCCCTGGCTCATGCCGACCGGTGTGGCGTTGCCACCCTGAGGCATACCGCCGTTACCATAGTGCCACGAGAACCCAACGCCCTCGCCCGGTTTACCGATCTTGCCAAGTAAGGCCGCAAAGTTGATCAGAGACCAATAGGCCATTTCACCATGCTGGGCGCGTTGGATGGCCCAGGAACCGGCGATGCTGGTTTTCGACGACGCGATGAGTTCGGCGAGATCCTTGATTTCCTGCTCGTCAATGCCGGTGATTGCCGAGGCCCAGGCGGGTGTTTTCGGTGTGCCGTCGGTTTCACCTTTCACATAGGCAATCCACTTGTCGCTGCCGACTGTGTACTTGTCCATATAGGCCTGATCTTCCAGACCGTTTTCCAGCGCATGATAGGCCATCGACAGGAACAGGGCGGTATCGGTGTTCGGTATGATCCGCTTCCACTCTGCGTTCAAGTAATCGTCACTGGCGGTGCGCTGCGGGTTGATCGAAATGAACTTGACGCCCGCATCGCGGATTTCTTCCCAATGGGCGTACATGCCGTGGTCAGCCACGCGGTACTCGATCCGGTTGTTCTTGATCGGGTCACAGCCGACAAGCACAAACAATTCGGTGTTGTCGCGGATGGTTTCCCAGGCGGACTGCGCGGAATAAACTTCCATGTCGCCGATGATATGAGGCAGACAAACCTGCCCGGCACCGGCCGACCAGTCGCCCGCAGTGTTCGTGCAGCCGCCCATCAGGTTGATCAAGCGCCCCTGCAGAACATTGGGACGGAACACGCCGGCATTCGACCAACCGCCATAAGACGAGCTGAAGATCGCTTCGTTTCCGTGGTTGGTGGCTGTATCCAGTAGTGCCTTGGCGGTCAGGCTCCAGGCGGTGTCCCAATCGACGCGGACATATTCTTCCTTGCCGCGCAATTCGGGCTTGATGTCGCCACTTTCCCACCCGTCTAAATAGGACTTTCGCACCATCGGATAGTTGATCCGGCTCTTGTCATAGGTACGATCCATGACGCCGTAGGCCAGCATCTCGGTAGGGCGGGCATCAAGCTCCATTATTTTATTGATACCGATCAGCTTGCCATCGCGGACCACGGCCTCAAACGGCCCGAAATGGGTCGCGTGGAACGTGCGGCCCCCGAATGAGTTGGGGTCAAGCGCTGCAAGTGCAGTGGAATTCATCAGAGCAGTTGCGCCGAAGGTGGCGATACCCCCTTGCAAAAAGGCGCGGCGGGTTGGCGTTGAGAAAGACATATCGGGTCTCCTGTGGCTTCTGGGCAAACACTATTTCTTGGGCAACGCTGTCGCTTTGATTGCGCACAACTGCGGTTGTCCGAATATGTAAAGAAATGTAAAAGCAGCATATGGCGCAGCATATCCTCATCGTCGAAGACGACCGCACAACCCGGTTGCGGCTTGCCGCTTATTTGCAAGAGCAGGGGCATCGTGTCAGCCTGGCCGAAGATGCGGACGAGATGGAGAGCATCATCGAATACGATCCGCCGGACCTATTGCTGGTCGATATCAACATGGACGGAAAGGATGGCCTGACGATTACCCGCGAACAGCGGGCAAAATCACGGGTCGGTATCATTCTGCTGACAGCCCGCGATGATCAGGTCGACAAGATCGTCGGATTGGAAATGGGCGCCGACGACTATGTGACGAAACCATTCGACAAACGTGAGTTGGCGGCGCGCGTGAAGAATCTGCTGGCCCGGATTGCGGATATCGGGCAGGCACCCGAGGGCCCTCCACCAGTCGAATTGTTTGGTGTTTGGTGTTTTGATCGGATTCGGCACCGGTTGGTCTCGGCAGCAAGAACAGAAACACTTACACCTCAGGAATTCGCGATCATGACGGCACTGGCGGATCACCCTGGGCAGACGCTCAGCCGCGCGCGGCTTTCCGAACTGATCGGCCGCAGCTCCAACCGCGCCAATGACCGGATGATCGACGTGGTGGTTGGACGGTTGCGCAAGAAGCTGGAAAAAGACCCGGCCAATCCCGAGTGGATTCTAACCCAACATGGTCAGGGCTATCACTTTGTCAATCCGGCCTCGACCTGAAGCCCCGCCTCTGCAGCCGCCGCTTCAAGTGTCGATGCCGCGGTCTGGGCACTGACGCAGACCCGGTCCAACAGGGCCTCGCTGGCATCACTGTCTTGTGCCTCCAACTCGGCGAGCAGCGTACACAGGGTCTCAAGCCGGAAATTCGCAGCAGCCCCTTTCAACCGGTGTGCGGCCTTGCGTTGCTGGTCGGCCCGTGTGGACTTGATCGTTTCTACAGCCTCGGGCAGTGCGCGCAGAAACTCGGATACGATTAGCCCTGTTGTTTCCTGGCCGAGATCTGAAATATCGCTGCGAAGACTGTCCAGAACCGCCGTCTCGTGCCGGGGCGTTTCGGTCGGGCTGACGGGCGAAAGAACTTCTGTCAAAGCTCTGGGTGAAATCGGTTTGGCCAGAATGCGCGCAACGCCCAACCGGTTGCGGTTCTGTTCCGTGTCATCAATCAAATGCGCCGTCAGCGCGACCAGCATCGGCGCATGTTCCTCGGCACCGATCCGCGCGGCCACTTCCTCGCCCCGCATGTCCGGCAAATCGAGATCGATCAGGACGAGATCGAAGCGGTTGTCGAGGCTGCACTTCAACCCGGCTATTCCGGTTTCGGCTTCATGCACCCGACACCCCAGCCGCTCCAGATATCCCCGTGCCACCATACGGTTCACGGCATGATCATCGATCACCAGGACATTGCGGTCGAGATCAGCCTCGGACAAGTGGGTTTCGTCTTCGGCCACACAGTCGGCATCGCCGGGCATCAGCGGAACGGTCAGGGTAAACCGGGTGCCGACGCCGGGTTCACTTTCGACGCTTAGCACTCCGCCAAGCGCTTCGGTCAGATTACGCGATATGGCAAGACCGAGGCCAAGCCCCTCTATTCCTGCGCGTTTTACGGTTGCTGTCCGCGTATAGGCATCAAAGGCCTGAGCGATAGCCTCACGCGTCATGCCTATTCCGGTGTCGGCCACCGTGAAACTGACAACGGGTTGTCCGGTGTCGTCCGCCACCGCATGGTCCACGGTAAGCGTGACAGTCCCGCGCTTGGTGTACTTGACCGCGTTCGAGATCAGGTTGCCCAGTATCTGACGGATTTTCACTACATCGCCGAATAGCACCGGAGGGGCGGGCCCTGCGAGCTCAACAACGGTTTGCAGCCCCGTCTTTGCTGCCAGAGACTGCATCTGGTGACCAAGCTGGCCAACCAGATCGCGTAGGTGAAAGTGCACAGGGTTCGTGCGATTGCCACTGTCTTCACTGCTCGCATAGTCCAATATGTCATTGGTGATCTCCAGCAATTCACGGGCCGATCGGTGTGCCGTTCGCACCCGGTCTTGCCGGGCCTTGTCCATCACTTCGGCCTCCAGTAGCCCCAACATCCCGATAATGCCGTTCAGCGGGGTGCGGATTTCATGACTCATCCGGGCCAGGAATTCGGTTTTGCTGCGGTTTGCAGCCTCGGCCTCGGTGCGCGCCGCGTCCGAGGCCTGCATCTCGGCGACGACGTCGCCGGTACGTGCGATCACCGCCTCTTCCAGATGTTCGCGCAGATCGGCCGCTTCGCTTGCACGGCGACGCAGGATGTTGAGCGCTTTTTCCATACGCCCGATCTCATCGTGGCCGCTGATCTGCATCGGTGCGCCATAATCACCTTCTGCCACGGCCACGATGCGTCGGGCCAGCTCTCCCAGACGTGCGACCAGTTGCTGTCGGGCGTAAAGCCACAAGACCGAACCGGAGATCACCGCTGCAGCGACCACTACAAGCAATGCGATGTTCATCATAGAAGACTGCCGTTCCGCAGCCGCGATCTGAGCGACCCCCTGGGCCTGCACGGCATTGCGTGCCTGCCGGGCTTGTGACGACAGGCTGGCGATCAGGGATTGCAGGCGTTGACTGTCGTCAGCAATCGCCATCTGCAAAGCGATCCTGTTTCTCTGACTATCGACTAGCCCACCCTGTGCGATGGTATCCTGCAGCTGTTGCAACGCAGCCTGTGCCGCGTCCCTCGCTGTTGGTGTCGGCAGGTAGCGGATGCGACGATCGGCCAGAGTCAGACGATCCGATAGCTCTGCGCGGAGATCTGCAAGCGCATCCTGTGAGGCAATCGCCTGCACTTGCTGCAGCTTCAGCCGGATCGCATCAACCACATTTGCGAGCTCAGTCAACCGTTCGAAGGCAAAGAAATGGCGATCCGCAAGCTCGTCCAGCGCCGGGCGTGGGTCGCCGTCAGAATCGGTATAAATCCCTACGATGCCGGCTGTTATCCTAAGTCGCGCCAGATCGGTCTCGTCGCTGATGAGTGAATCCAACTGCCCTGCCAGCTGTATGATCTCGTTTGTTTGTACTGCGATTTGGATGGCAAGCTGCAACTCCTCTTGTCCGTTTTCGGCCATTTGCGCGACAACTTCGCTTGCGCGAGCTTCTGGCCTTGTGCCTGCCGTGGTAGGGCTCATGCCCTGCATGACCTGAACCCCAAGTTCGATGCTTTCGACGGTCTGGCCAAGCGCAACTGAAATTCGATCAAGATCATCGCTGGTATCCGCCTGCGTGAATGCAGTGGCAAGCGTACTAACAACCTCGGCAGAGGCACCGATCCGGCTGGCCAGCTCTATTGCGGGCAGATTGGTTTCGATCAGCTCGTTCTGTGTGCGTATGAGATATCGGTTGACGGCAATCGCGACGATACCCACCATGATGGCAAGCGCCCCCATTGCTGAAAGGATTTGGATCAGCCGCGTGTCAAATCTCGTCCGTCGCATTGTCAGACACTACGGGGCCATCTGGGTTGGTTCAATCTTGGCGACCGGACTATGTGTCGCGTTCTGGTCTGCTGTCGCGGCGAGTCCGCGCACGCTGGTGTGCGTGCTTGTTCCCCATTTCAAGGATGAGTACTGGCTAAGCGTCGGCTATGGGCTGGAACAGCAAGCAGAGCGGTTGGGCTTGGACCTTCGACTCTATGAGGCGGGCGGCTACCGCGCCCGGTCTCGGCAGATTGAGCAGATTGAAACCTGCATTGACGAGGGCGTCGATGCGATCCTCATCGGCGCAGTAACATCTGATCATGCGGATCTGATTAAATCCATAGAACAGGCAGCGCTGAGGACCCCTGTTTTTGGCCTGGTTAACGAGCTTCATTCAGATACCCTGAGTGGGCGCATCGGCGTCGACTGGCAGGATATGGGACAAGCCGTTGGGCATCATTTGACCAAGCTGCATCCCGACGGATCGCCGCCCAAAACCGCAATCTTTGTTTCAGGCCCGGCAGAAGCCGGTTGGACGGGCCCATTGGAGGTGGGGCTGCGCAACGGCCTGAGCGGTAGCGAGGTGACAATCCTTGAGGTCTTTGGTGCCGATACGGGCCTTAGTCAGCAATTGGCTCAGGTCGAAACGGCCTTGGAACGCTATCCCGATGCAGATTACCTGATTGGTAGTGCACCAGCAATTGAGGCGGCGATTGGTGTACTTGTGAACTCAGATGATCCTGACCCGCCGCATCTGATCTCTACCTATATCAGCCATACCGTCATGCGTGGATTGATGAATGGAAGGGTCTTGGCAGCTCCATTTGACGATCCGGCCATGCAGGGTGACATGGCACTCAATCAGGTTGTGTCCGTTCTGGCATCTGAAAAACCGGTCGGGCTGATTGGGCCTGACATAACCCTTTTGACCCGGTCAGATCCGACGCTGACCGATTTCCTGATCTCTCCGGCAGAGTACTTTCCAAGCATCCAGTAAGTCTGCGAAAAGCAGACCGTCACACTTCAGTGAGTTGGACCGACAATACTCGTGGTCATTTTTGGCATCGCATCTAAGTTCCTTGCAGCAAGACTTCTCATTTGAGGTTCTCTAAACCCATTACAACCGAACTTTGGACTGGCTGGCCTTTGTCTATCAGCACGGTTCGTTAGGTTCCATGTTCTGTTATCAACTCCCGCGAGTTGTAGTTGTCGGAGTGATTCACAGGGTTGGAACCCGAGGGGCTTCTACCTTCGCGATAGCTTGTAACTTCCCTCCAAGCGTCGCGGAACAATAGCAGCGCGTCTTGCGTTCTTCGATCGCCGCCCGTCCGATGAAATCGTCGGTCTTTGATTTTGGCGGCACGATTAAGTTGATGCCGGCTTCAAACAGGTCCGTCTGATCGTTGAATTCTGACACGGAGAAGATCAAGTCCCCTTCGATCCGCAACATGTCGAGTGCCGCTAACCCGAGCGGTCCAATACCATATTCCTGACCGACCTCCCTCACGAGATCAATGGTTTCAACGGCATCTTTGAGGAGGCCGAAGATTCCATGTCAAACTCACCGGAATAGCCGGTCCGAGAAGTTACGACGGACGTCCCCTGCACATCGCAAAGCCGGGCGAAGGTAAGCCTGAACCTTGACAGTTCTTCAATCGTCGGATGCTGCGGCGATGTCCAGAAGGGCGACAGGGTCTTGTCATGACGCGCGGATACGGCGGGCAGGTCATCTCCGATCACATCTGACAGGATATAGACCGCGACCGGGGCAGGCGAGCCGTGCTGCAAAAACCACCGCCTTTAAGTCGGTTCAGGTGCTGACGCACAAGGTTAATCCGCATGATGTCCAGCCCGGAAGACAGCAGAACCCCGTTGACGGTGATTTTGTCCTAAAGGGTTAGTCTTTCAACAGGCGCTGGAACCAAGGCCGCCCCCCCCGCCCGAGATTAGCGCGATATTCTGATCCTGCTCACGTGCTGCGCTGAGCTGCGCGATGATCTGCTGCCCGGCTTTCAGGTCTCGTTCATCCGGGACGGGGTGTGAGTTGGTCAATACCGTCGCTCCAGAAACGTTGGGCTGGTTTTCGGCATGTGTCACGGCCAGGGCGACGTGATCGCCCTGAACGTGTCGCAATGCCTCGGCTATCATGGCGGGCCAGCTTTCCCTATCGAGATCAAGATTCTGCGCCCGCCTTTCTTTGGTAAAGGGGCTGATTGCAATCGTCTGCGCAGGGAGACGGCCGTATCTGCTGCCGCGACCGCCACGGTAACATATGGCGGCGGCACTATCGCGTAAGGATATTGACGATTGCACAATCAAAATGCGATCAAGCTGCCTCGATTTGACGGGCTTTTTCGACCATGACTTCTGCCTGGCGGATTGAGGCATAATCGATCAGACGACCATCCAGAGATACGGCCCCTTTTCCTGCCGCTTCGGCTTCGGCCATCGCCTCAAGAATACGCTGCGCCTTGGTGACTTCGGCGTCGCCGGGTGACATGACCTCGTTCGCCAGCGCGATCTGGCTGGGGTGGATCGCCCACTTACCTTCGCATCCCAGAACCGCCGCACGTTTGGCAGCGGCGCGATAGCCGTCGGCATCCTGGAAGTCGCCAAATGGTCCGTCAATCGGGCGCAGACCGTTGGCACGGGCGGCAACCACCATACGCGCCAGCGCGTAATGCCACATGTCGCCCCAGTGGGTCATGCGCCCACCGTCGGCATCCGAATCGGTCAGAACCGAGTAGTCGGGGTTCACACCACCGATGATCGTGGTCCGAGCGCGGGTCGAGGCGGCATAGTCGGCAACACCAAAATGCAGGCTTTCGTTGCGCTTCGAAGCCGCCGCGATCTCGCTGACATTCTGCATCCCCAGCGCGGTTTCGATGATGTGCTCGAACCCGATGCGTTTTTTGTGACCCTTGGCGTCTTCAATCTGGGTCACCATCATGTCCACGGCATAGACATCAGCTGCGGTACCGACTTTGGGGATCATGATCAGGTCCAGCCGCTCTCCGGCCTGCTCGACCACATCTACCACGTCGCGGTACATGTAGTGGGTGTCCAGACCGTTAATCCGCACCGACATGGTTTTCTTGCCCCAGTCGATATCGTTCAGACCCTCAATAATGTTCTTGCGGGCCTGTTCTTTTTCGTCGGGTGCGACGGCATCTTCCAGATCGAGGAAGATGACGTCGACGTCAGACTTGGCGGCCTTTTCGAACATGCCGGGCTGGCTGCCCGGAACGGCCAGTTCACTGCGGTTCAGGCGGGCAGGGGCCTGTTCAATGGAATGAAAGCTCATGGTTCGGGTCCTTCAACTTACAGGTTAGGGTAGATCGGGAATTTGGCGCAGAGATCTGCGACTTCGGCTTTGACCTTGGCTTCGACGGCA
>NZ_JBXWMF010000038.1:0-43928 GCF_059609725.1 Ruegeria sp. YTSC199 | reverse complement strand
TGTTGGGATCCGTGGCGAGTAGGAGTTTGATGGTCTTCATAGCAGTTCCCTCATCTATCCAGTGAGACAAACCGACCAAAAACGAGCGCAAAAGAAGATAAATTATCAGCAGCTACCGGTCGGCCCTAACAGGGGCAGATCAGAAAAACCGTATGAGAAAGATATGCTGCGATGTCGTCATAGAATGAAACAGCCCTATTACTGGACGCACGTCAATACCTTCGAATGATTGATGCTGACTGAGAAAGCGTCCGCTAAGAAATTCAGACGCTTTCCCGCCCTTATGAAAACAAGGGGATTTTGATACTTGGGCGACAAAGACCTTGTCTTCGGGCGAAAAAATCGCTGATTTGGGTCTCAATTGCTTGGTGCATCAACATCAATTTGCATAGAGTTTCATCCATCACATTTTGAATGGCCGCAACTACGGCAGGTCATGCAGCCTTCAATCATAACCATGTCGAACTGACCGCAAGACGGGCACGCCTTGCCACGCGGGGCATCCATGTTGACGACCTGCGCCTGAGGGTCAGATTTCAGCCCCATCCCTTCACCCTCGAGGAAACCGATATTGACCAGGTGCTGTTCGATCACGCCGCCAATGGCCGCCAGTATTGAGGGGATGTATTTACCCTTCACCCACGCACCGCCGCGTGGATCAAAAACGGCCTTCAGTTCTTCGACCACAAAGGACACATCCCCACCCCGACGGAATACGGCCGAGATCATGCGGGTCAGGGCCAGCGTCCAGGCGTAATGCTCCATGTTCTTCGAGTTGATGAACACCTCGAACGGACGGCGACGACCGCCGATCACGATATCGTTGATGGTAAGGTAGATCGCGTGCTCGCTATCGGGCCATTTCAGCTTGTAAGTCGATCCTTCCAGCGATTGCGGGCGGTCCAGCGGCTCGGACATATAGACGACTTCGCCACCGTCAACTTCATGCGGTGCCGCCGCGCTTTCACCCGGCGCAGTGTCTGCACTTTCAGATACAGTCAGAACCGATCCCGTCACGTCGTTGGGGCGATAAGTAGTGCAGCCTTTGCAGCCCTGATCCCAGGCCTGCATGTAGACATCCTTGAAGGCGTCAAAGCTGATATCTTCGGGACAGTTGATCGTCTTCGAGATAGAGCTGTCGATCCATTTCTGGGCCGCCGCCTGCATCTTCACGTGATCCGACGGAGACAGCGTCTGCGCGTTAACGAAATAGTCCGGCAGGTCCTTGTCGCCGAACTTGTCGCGCCACATCTGCACAGCATAGTCCACAACCTCTTCCTCGGTGCGCGAGCCGTCCTTTTGCAGTACTTTGCGCGTATAGGCATAGGCAAAGACCGGCTCGATCCCCGAAGACACGTTGCCCGCATACAGTGAAATTGTGCCGGTCGGCGCGATCGAGGTCAGAAGAGCGTTGCGAATACCGTGCTCGCGGATTGCATCGCGCACATCGTCATCCATCTGCTGCATGGTGCCGCTGGCCAGGTATTTCTCGGCGTCGAACAGAGGGAATGCGCCTTTCTCCTTTGCCAAGTCCACCGACGCCAGATACGCGGCGCGGGCGATTGCCTTCAGCCAGCGCTCGGTCTGACGCGCTGCCTCGTCGGAGCCATAACGCAGGCCCAGCATCAGCAGCGCATCGGCCAGCCCTGTCACACCCAACCCGATGCGGCGCTTGGCTTGCGCCTCGGCTGCTTGTTCCGGCAGCGGAAATTTCGACGCGTCCACCACGTTGTCCATCATCCGAACGGCGGTCGCGACAAGTTCCTGCAATGCGACCTCATCCAGATGCGCTGCGCCCTCATAAGGCTCTGCCACCAATCGCGCCAAATTTATCGAGCCTAGCAGACACGCGCCATAAGGCGGCAGAGGTTGCTCACCACAAGGGTTCGTCGCGGCGATGGTTTCCACATAGCTCAGATTGTTGGCCTGATTGATGCGGTCGATGAAGATCACGCCGGGTTCGGCATAATCATAGGTGGCCTGCATGATCTTGTTCCACAGATCACGAGCCTGAACCGTGTGATAGACCTTGTCGCCGAACACCAATTCCCACGGGCCATCAGCCTTGACCGCCTCCATGAACGGATCGGTCACCAGCACCGACATATTGAACATGCGCAGCCGGGCAGGGTCGGATTTGGCGGTAATGAACTGTTCGATGTCCGGGTGATCGCAGCGCATTGTTGCCATCATCGCCCCACGACGCGACCCTGCGGACATGATCGTGCGGCACATCGCATCCCATACGTCCATAAAGCTCAGCGGCCCCGAAGCATCAGCCGCTACCCCGTGTACATCCGCCCCGCGCGGTCGGATGGTCGAGAAATCGTAACCGATCCCCCCGCCCTGCTGCATTGTCAGCGCGGCCTCTTTCAGCATGTCGAAAATGCCACCCATGCTGTCCGGCACCGTGCCCATGACAAAGCAGTTGAACAGCGTCACTTGCCGTGCGGTGCCTGCGCCTGCGGTGATGCGACCAGCGGGCAGGTACTTAAAATCTTCCAGCGCAGCAAAGAACTTTTCTTCCCAATGGGCCGGGTCATTCTCGACCCGCGCCAGATCGCGGGCGATGCGCCGCCAGCTGTCCTCGACCGTCTGGTCGATGGGCGTGCCATCCGCCTTTTTGAAGCGGTATTTCATATCCCAGATCTGCTCGGCGATGGGGGCGGCAAAGCGGCTCATTGGCGATTCCCTGTGTTAGAAGAGGGATACAGACTACCCCAATTCACATCTCAACCACAACACCTTGATGACATCCAAGACTGAGCTACAATATAAAGACAAACCTCGGGACGACTCTGTGGGAAAGCTGTGGATAAGTACGTTAACCTCATAAAACTCTCGGTCGGATCGGAGAGCGTCGACTCGCTGATCGCGTGGCAGGACAGCCGCAAGCCGCTTTACGAGGACGGCTGCCCACGCCATGTCACCCGCATGTGGCCCAAGCGCGAGGCCGAGATTCTGAATGGCGGATCAATCTATTGGGTAATCAAGGGCGTGATCCAGTGCCGCCAGCGTATTCTGCGACTGGATGAGGTGCGCGGCGAGGACGGCATTTGCCGCTGCGCCATCGTGCTGGACCCCGAGGTCCACCGCACCCAGAACGCATTGAAACGCCCTTTCCAAGGCTGGCGCTATCTGAAACCCGAGGACACCCCCGCCGACCTGCCCAAAGGACGCGAGCAGGACGATGCTCTTCCCGATGACCTCAACCGCGCTTTGGCGGAGATCGGCGTGCTTTAGCGCAAACGATCCAGCAGCTCGGACAGAGCCGCCTTTTCCCCTGCGTCGCATTGCGCCACCCGGCTGCGCCACAGCGTCGCCTGCGATTGCAGGATCAGCCCGTCCGACAAGATCTTGAGGTGGTTCGCCCGCAAGGTTTCCCCCGTCGAAGTGATATCTGCAATCGCTTCGGCTGTTTCGTTCTTTACTGTGCCTTCGGTCGCACCCTGGCTGTCGGCCAGAGTGTAGTCGGCCACGCCTGCATCAGTCAGAAACTCGCGCACCAACCGATGGTATTTGGTGGCAATCCGCAGCCGGTGGCCGTGGGTTTTCCGAAACGCCGCCGCTGCCGCATCCAGATCGTCCAGCGTGTCCACATCCACCCAGCAGGCAGGTGTGGCGATGATCAGGTCAGCTTTGCCGAATCCGAGCCGCGAAATCTCTTCGACCTGCTGCTCCCAACGCGGCAGTTTCTCATGCACCAGATCGATCCCGGTGACGCCCAGATGAATGCGTCCCGCCGCCAGTTCGCGCGGGATCTCCCCAGCGGACAACAGGACCAACGAAACGCCGTCTATCCCCTCGACCTTTCCCGCATATTCCCGGTCCGATCCGCTACGCGACAGGGTGATGCCATGCTTTTCGAACCACGAAAAGGTCTTCTCCATCAACCGGCCCTTCGAGGGCACGCCCAGTTTCAGGCTCATTGTGCATCCTCCTCAACGTCCAGCATCAAATCCGGGCGGATGACACCGCCCACAGCGGGGATTTCGGCGCCGTTGCCCAGTTGCCGGGTCAGCGCGTCATAGCGCCCGCCGGTGGCAATCGGAGGCAGGTCCGGGCGGCCTTCGGCATAGAATCCAAAGACGAACCCGTCGTAATACTCCATCGAGGTTCGGCCATAAGCGGCCTCAAAATCCAACCGTTCCACATCCACACCGCGCGCCTGTAGAGACGCTATCCGAGCTTCGAGCCGGTCCAATGCGGGGGTAATCTGCGGCAGGTCCACCGCCACGTCGCGCAGTTGCTCCAACGCAAAGGGCATAATCTCGCGGACATTCAGCAGCGTTTCCAGCCCGGCCAGTTCATTGTCGGAAATCGGCGGCGTATCACGATCCTCGCGCAGGGCCTCGATCCGCGCCTCGACCTCGGACGCGCGGCGCTTGCCGATTATGGGAATGTCGTTGTCCAACGGGTTATCCGCGCTCAACAGAGCGTCACGCCCTTCCGAGCCGGGTTTGCGCCCGGCGAAGCGATCCAGCAGAACCCGAAACCGGCGCGGACGCCACAGATGCCGCATCAGCGCCGCTTTGCGACGGTCGGTCGTGCGAAGGCCCTGAACAGCCGCAATCAGGATACCGATATCCCCGGTCGCGGCGCGCAGAGGCAAGCCGCGCAGTTGCAGGGCGAACAGTGAAAACACTTCGGCATCGGCACCTGCGGGGTCATCGCGGTCGAACACCTCATAGCCGACCTGAATGTACTCGTTCGACCGATCCGGATCGTGCTCCTGACGGCGGAACACCTCACCGGAATAGGTGTAGCGAGCGGGCTCTGCGCCCTCGCTCATGTGCATCTGCACCACCGGCATAGTGAAGTCGGGGCGCAGCATCTGCTCGCCGCGAAGCGCGTCAGAGGTCACGTAGGCGCGCGCGCGTATGTCTTCGCCGTAGAGGTCCAGCAATGTTTCGGCCGGTTGCAGTAGCGGTGGATCGACGACCTGCGCACCTGCGGCCTCGAACCTGACGCGCATCATCGCGGCGCGGGCTTGTATCTGGGAACGGTTGGGCATGGGTCAGTCCTGAGTGTCCAGAATTTCGCGCACCTTGGCGACCAGATCGCCGCGTGGCACTTCAAACTGGCTGGGGCGCTCTTTCCATTCTTCCAGCGTTGCGCTTTCGGCGATCTTGGCACCAAGGATCAAATCCTTGATCTGGACGATCCCGTTGGCCTTTTCGTCACCACCTTCAATCACCGCGATCGGAGAGTTCCGCTTATCCGCATATTTCAGCTGGTTACCGAAGTTCTTTGGGTTGCCCAGATAGACCTCGGCCCGAATGCCCGCATTGCGCAACTCGGCGACCATCGCCTGATAATCTGCCATCCGGTCGCGGTCCATGACGGTCACAACCACGGGACCCGTGGCTTGCGCAGCGATCCAACCCTTTTCGCGCAAGGCCGCCAGCAAGCGGTCCACACCGATGGAGATACCGGTCGCAGGCACTTCCTGGCCGGTAAACCTCTTGACCAGATCGTCGTAACGACCACCGCCCGAGACCGATCCGAATTGCCGCTTGCGGCCTTTTTCGTCGAAAATCTCAAAGGTCAGTTCAGCCTCGTAGACCGGCCCGGTGTAGTACCCCAGACCACGGACGACCGAGGGATCGATCTCGATCCGATCTGCACCATACCCACCGGCGTCCAGCAGCGCGCCGATCTGCTCCAATTCAGCAATGCCGTCTGCACCGGTCTTGCTGTCACCGACCGCCGCACGCAGATTGGCCAGCGTTCCAGCCGTATCAGGAGCCTTGGAGGTCAGGAAGGCAATCACTGGCTCGGCCTGATCGTCGCTTAGGCCAACGCCGTCGATGAAAGCGCCCGAGGCATCCAGACGGCCTTTGGTCAGCAACTCGCGCACGCCCTGTTCACCCACCTTGTCGAACTTATCGATGGTACGCAGAACGTTGTCGCGGGCGGCCAAGTCTTCGCCTAGTCCCATCGCTTCGAGCACACCGTTCAGAACCTTGCGGTTGTTGACCCGTACCAGATAGTCGCCACGCGGAATGCCGACGGTTTCCAGAGTGTCCGACAGCATCGCGCAGATCTCGGCATCCGCGGCCATCGAGGCTGTGCCCACCGTATCCGCATCACACTGATAAAACTGGCGATAGCGCCCCGGCCCCGGCTTTTCGTTGCGCCAGACCGGCCCCATCGCAAAGCGGCGATAAGGCGTCGGCAGATCGTTGCGGTGCTGCGCATAGACACGCGCCAGAGGTGCAGTCAGATCGTAACGCAGGGCCATCCAGCCGCCCTTGTCGTTTTCATCGACTTCCTGCCACGCAAACACGCCCTCGTTCGGGCGGTCGACGTCGGGCAGAAATTTACCCAGCGCTTCAACGGTTTCAACCGCGCTGCTTTCCAAGGCATCGAACCCGTACCGGTGATAGACGTCTGCAATAGCCCGCAGCATCTCGGTGCGCTGCGTGACTTCCTGGCCGAAATAGTCGCGGAACCCTTTTGGCGTTACGGCCTTGGGGCGGGGCTGTTTCTTGGGCTTGGCCATGTGGGGCGTCCTTGGGCGTTTAGTGTTCCGCGCGCGGTCTATCCCATGGCCCGCATCGGGGCAAGGCGCGCTTTCGCTGGCCTTGGCGTCACAGGGTCGCTATGACCCACACAAGACACAGGAGTCCCCCATGCAGCATCTGGAAGAACAGATCGCCCATCTGACCCGTACGGTCGAAGACCTGAACGCAATCGTCACCCAGCAACAGGACGAGATCGATCGCCTGACCCGCCGGGTCGAGATGCTGATGCGCCGCGAAGGCGAACGGGCGCAAGAAGGGTCCGGCGGGGTTGTGCTTGGCGACGAACGTCCGCCGCATTATTAAGAATTGGCAAAAGACAAACGACGATTATTCAAAGCCCTGCGTATGGATTTCCACGACAGTTAATAACATCAACGCAATTGAAGCCGTGCTCCGTAAGGAATACGGGGACGGGCTTTTGAAGCAAACGCCAGAACTGGTTGAATGGTCAAATAGGATGGCAAGCGAGTCCGGTCTCGGCTGGAAACGCGGTGACATTCTTACCAAGGAACAGGTTGGCGATGTTTGGTATTTCAATGCACATCCCGAATACTCCAAACCGCCGTTTATCAGTGGCGGTGGGTATCCATTGGTTTCCGAGTCCGCTAAAGCCGTTCTTGAACAGTTCGATCTGGGAGAAACAGTTTTTCACCCGCTGACATTGATGGATTCAGACGAAACACGACTGAAAACGCCCGAGCCATACTAATTGCTGAATGTGGGCAACAAACGGTCAATGGGCAATTATGAGGCACTTGGGCCAGAAGGGGGGCCTGCAAGTGCGCTGCTAAATTGCCGGGACGGGAGTGTCAGATATTTGCCCATAAGCGGAAAAGAAGACGAGCTTGTTGTTGTTCGAGAAGCCATGGATGGCCCGGACATCTGGCTGGACCCCAATGTACCCTCATTGCTGTTCTTGTACGACCACCTAGTCACTGACCTCAAATCCGCCGGAATGGATAAAGGATGGGGTCTGGTCCGTTGCGCAGTGGGCACGCTCTAGCGCGCCCAAACCGCAAGCCATTCAAAACCCCAGCGTCGTTTTCACTGCGTTGTCGACCACCCCACCCAAAAGGGCATCCTTATCAGCGGCGCATCCTTCTGACAGCGCGGCTATGAATGCTTCACGCAGCTGTGCCTTTTCTTCGTCAGTGGTCGCATGATCTTCGATATTGATCTGGCGGTTGTAAAGCGACAGGGCCGTCATCTTTTCAACGACTGCGATAACAAAGGCTTCGTCACCATCAGCCTCCTCAGCAATCGAGGCGCAGGTATAGTGCATCACAGGCAAAGCTTCCTGCACCATCTGATCCGCCGCGTCATCGGCCGACGCCACACACGGAGTCACCAGGATTGCGGCGCAAGCGAATATTCTGAGTCTAAAAAATCGCATCACCATCACTTCCAGTTATGCCCAATAACGGCCCCGGCCACGCCACCAATCGCTGCGCCCTTGCCGTCACCAACCAACGCTCCGACGCCCGCTCCGATCAGCGCGCCTTCGATCGTCTTCTTCTTTTTCTCATCCTTGTCATCCGCTAATCCAGCAGACGCCGCGACCAATGCCAGCGACGCTGCCGCCGCAAAGGTCAGAGTTCTTACTCCAAAAGTAGAAATTGCCATACCGGTGCCCTCCCGTGACACGCCCCAAATGAGGCAATGATCACAGCCTAGCCGCGCAAAAACGCTGTGGCAACAAAAGGCTGGCTCAGATTTCTTCGACCTCGGTCACACCATCCAGCGACTTGATCGCGCCCTTGATCTGCGGATTGATCGGGAAGTCCTGCCCCAAATCCATCTCGACATCGCCCGGCAGGCCCGGGTCCATCAGGTAGATATGGATCGGCCCCTTCGAGGCCCGTTTGGCCGCACCGGCGGCGTCCGCAAGCACTTTGGCGACGGTCGCCAACACCCCCGGCTCGTCCACGAATATCCGCAACCCGGTCGCGCCGGCTTCGGCCACAACCGTATCCACCGGCCCGACCGAGCGGCCCAGCAATTTCAGCTGATCGGACTCCATCGTTGCCTCGGCGGTCAAAACCACCTGTGCGCCGGTCTCCAGATACTCGCGCGATTTCTCCAGCGTTTCCGAGAACAGTGTAACCTCATAGGCCCCGGTCGGATCCGAAAGCTGGGCGAAAGCGAACCTGTTTCCCCGCGCAGATTTCCGTTCCTGCCGCCCGGCCACGACGCCCGCCATCTTGGCGATGAACGGGCCAGATCGCGCCTTTGCCATCACGTCGTCCAGCGTCAGCACCTGCTTGCGTTTCAACGCTGGCATGTAATCATCCAACGGGTGACCCGAGAGGTAAAAGCCAATGGCCTTGAACTCCTCGCTCAGCCGCTCGGCGGGCAGCCAGTCGGGCGTTGGCGACAGGCGGGGTTCGGGCAGGTCGTCACCTGCCTCACCAAACAGCGACACTTGGTTCGAGTTTTTCTGATCGTGGATCGCAGCAGAATACTGCACCAGCGGGTCGAGGCTTTCGAAGACGCGGCGGCGGTTTTTGTCGAGCTGGTCGAATGCCCCTGCCCGCGCCAGCATCTCAAGCGGGCGTTTGCCGACTTTCTTCAGGTCCACCCGGCGGGCGAAGTCGAACAGATTGACAAAAGGCTTGTCATGGCGCCCTTCAACGACCAAGTTCATCGCCTCGACGCCCACGTTTTTCAGCGCGCCCAGCGCATAGACCAGTTCACCACTCACCACATCGAACGTCGCTAGGGATCGGTTCACGCAAGGCGGCACGTATGGCAGTTCCAGCCCCTTGCGGACCTCTTCGAAATAAACGGCCAGTTTGTCGGTCAGGTGGATATCGCAGTTCATGACACCCGCCATGAACTCGACCGGGTGGTTCGCCTTTAGCCAGCCGGTCTGATAACTGACCACCGCATAGGCGGCGGCGTGGGACTTGTTGAAACCGTAGTTGGCGAATTTCTCCAGAAGGTCGAAAACTTCAGAGGCTTTCTTGGCATCGACCCCGTTCTCACCCGCGCCCTTTTCGAATTTCGGGCGTTCGGCATCCATCGCCTCCTTGATCTTCTTACCCATCGCGCGGCGCAGCAGGTCGGCGCCGCCGAGGCTGTACCCGGCCATGACCTGCGCAATCTGCATCACCTGTTCCTGGTAAACGATGATGCCCTGCGTTTCTTCAAGGATATGGTCGATCAGAGGGTGCACAGATTCAATCTTGCGCAGCCCGTTCTTGACCTCGCAATAGGTCGGGATGTTCTCCATCGGACCGGGACGATACAGCGCCACGAGGGCCACGATGTCTTCGATACAAGTCGGCTTCATGCGCTTTAGCGCGTCCATCATGCCCGAGGATTCCACCTGGAACACTGCCACGGTCTTGGCCGCCGAATAGAGCTTGTAGGTCGCCTCATCATCCAGCGGAATGGCGTTGATCTGGTTTTCAGCCCCGTCGGCGGGCTCATAGAGTTCTGTGCCGTCGGCAGCGACATGTAGTGGGCGGCCGGACTTGAAGATGATGTCCATCGCGTTCTGGATCACGGTCAGCGTTTTCAAGCCCAGAAAATCGAACTTCACCAGCCCGGCCTGTTCCACCCATTTCATGTTGAACTGGGTTGCAGGCATGTCGGACCGAGGGTCCTGATACAGCGGTACCAGCGCGTCCAAAGGCCGATCCCCGATCACAACCCCCGCCGCGTGGGTCGAGGCGTTTCGCAACAGCCCCTCGACCTGTTGGCCATAGGTCAGCAGGCGGTCCACGACCTCTTCGTTGCGGGCCTCTTCGCGCAAGCGTGGCTCGTCTTTCAGCGCCTTTTCGATGGAGACCGGTTTGACCCCTTCAACCGGGATCATCTTGGACAGGCGGTCCACCTGCCCGTAAGGCATCTGCAGGACACGCCCGATGTCGCGCACGGCCGCCTTGGACAGCAACGCACCAAAGGTGATGATCTGCCCCACCTTGTCGCGGCCATACTTCTGCTGCACGTAGCGGATCACTTCTTCCCTGCGGTCCATGCAGAAATCGATATCAAAGTCCGGCATCGACACCCGTTCCGGGTTCAGGAACCGTTCGAACAGCAGTGAATAGCGCAGCGGGTCAAGGTCGGTGATCGTCAACGCATAGGCCACCAGCGATCCCGCGCCAGAGCCCCTGCCCGGCCCCACCGGAATGTCGTGATCCTTGGCCCATTGGATAAAGTCGGCAACGATCAGGAAGTACCCGGGGAATCCCATGCCTTCGATGATGCCCAGTTCGAAATCCAGACGCTCCTGATACTCCTCAGGCGTCACAGCATGCGGGATTACCGCCAGCCGTTTTTGCAGACCCTCATTGGCGATGCGGCGCAGTTCAGCGACCTCGTCATCGGCGAATTTCGGCAGGATCGGATCGCGGCGATAAGCCATGAAAGCGCAACGTTTTGCGATCTCGACCGTGTTCTCTATAGCCTCGGGCAGGTCGGCAAACAGAGTCACCATTTCCTGCTGTGATTTGAAATAATGCTGCGCAGTCAGGCGGCGGCGGCCCTGTTGCTGATCGACATAGGCACCCTCGGCGATACAAATCAGCGCGTCATGCGCCTCATACATATCCGAGGTCGGGAAATAGACGTCATTAGTGGCGACCAGAGGCAGGTTCTTGGCATAGGCCATCTCGACATGACCACGCTCGGTTAGGCGTTCGGTCTCGGGCTGACCATCTTCGCCCGGATGGCGCTGAAGTTCGATATAAAGGCGATCCGGGAACATCGCAGCCAGCCTATCCATCAGAGCTTCAGCTGCCGGGCGTTGACCTTGCTGCAGCAGCATCCCAACCGGCCCGTCCGGTCCGCCGGTCAGACAGATCAGACCATCCGACCTGTCCGCCAACTCCTCCAACGTGACCTGCGGCAACTGCCCGCCCTTATCCACATAGAGGCAGGAACTCAGCTTCATCAGGTTCTCATACCCGACCTCGGATTGTGCCAGCAACACCAGCGGCGCGGGGGCTTTGGGCTTCTCGCCCGGTTGCGCCTGCAGATAGGTCAGATCAACCTGGCACCCCATGATCGGCTGGACTCCGGCTCCGCTGGCGGTCACGGAGAATTCCAGCGCCGAGAACATCGAATTGGTGTCCGTCACCGCAATGGCGGGCATCTCCATCTTCTCGCATAGGGCGGGCAGCTTTTTCAGCCGCACAGCGCCTTCAAGCAGAGAATATTCGGTGTGAACGCGGAGGTGAATGAATCGTGGAGTACTGCTCATGCCGCCTACGCTATCCCAGCCAGCAGCGCGGCAAAAGCGGGAACCGACACCTTGGAATGCCTAAAAAATCAGTACCGATTATTCGGCTTTTCCAGAAGGAGCTTCGGGCACGTTCCGGCGCCGTTTCCAAAAAAGCTTTATTTTCAAGCGACTGCCTTCTACACAAACGTGACATTCACAGGCCGATCGGGTCCAATGGTACATCATATAGGCGGTTTTTCTTGCCAGAGAACCTGCCCTGTTCCTAACATCTGACGGCAAGCTATTCGCCCGCCACTCTTTCTACGTCGCATCGAAGGAGGGCACCCAAGGGCGCAACCGGGTAAGGCGACGGGTTTCTCGAATGAACATCACGTTTCTTCTGAACGGAGAGACCGTGGAACTGGCGGATGCCGATCCGACAGCGACCCTGCTGGACTGGCTGCGCGAGGATCGCGGCCTGACCGGCACCAAGGAAGGCTGCAACGAGGGCGATTGCGGGGCCTGCACCGTCATGGTGACAGATGAGGGCGGAGCAAAGGCACTGAATTCGTGCATCCTGTTTTTGCCTCAGTTGCATGGCAAGGCGGTCCGCACCGTCGAAGGGGCAAGCGGCCCGAACGGTGAGGCGCACCCGGTACAACAAGCGATGGTTGACCTGCACGGTTCGCAATGTGGCTTCTGCACCCCCGGATTTGTGATGTCGATGGTCGCCGGGCATGCGAATGGCGCGACCGATCACGACACCCAGCTTGCCGGCAACCTGTGCCGCTGCACGGGCTACGCCCCGATCATTCGTGCGGCGAAAGCGGCCGAAGAACAGCCGGTTCCGGTTTGGGTCAAAGATAATCCGGTTACAGTGCAGGCATCGCCGATGTTGCCCGGTTCGTCCGACGAGTTGGCAGCTGTATACGTCGAGAACCCGGATGCCACTCTGATCGCCGGAGCAACGGATGTAGGGCTTTGGGTTACCAAGCAACTGCGTGATCTGGATCCGGTAATTTTCCTCAATCGCTGTGATGATCTGAAACAGATCTCGATTACAGATGAGGAAGTCCGTTTCGGTGCCATGGTCGATATGAATCGTATGGGCGAGGCGCTGGCCGAAATCCACTCCTCTTATGCTGAAATGATCCGCCGCTATGCCAGTGTACAGGTACGCCATGCCGCGACCGTCGGTGGCAACATCGCCAATGGCTCACCCATTGGAGACAACCCGCCTGCCCTGATCGCGCTGGACGCTACCTTGCATCTGCGCAAGGGAAATGAGCGCCGATCGATACCTCTGGATGAGTTCTTTATCGACTACGGCAAGCAAGACCGTGGCCCCGGTGAATTTGTCGAAGCCGTCAGTTTCCCGCGCCAGGCGGATCGTCTGAGGGCGTATAAGCTGAGTAAACGGTTCGATCAGGATATCTCGGCCGTGTGCGGCTGTTTCAACATCACGGTAACAGACGGCGGGGTCACTGACGCGCGTATAGCGTTCGGCGGCATGGCCGGTATTCCAAAGCGCGCCTCGAATGTCGAAGCTGCACTGACTGGCAAGCCCTGGACGCGTGAGACCGTTCAAGCTGCGATCCCGGCCTTTGCGGATGATTTCACTCCGATGACGGATATGCGCGCCTCAGCCACCTATCGTCTGGAAACGGCCAAAGCGATGCTGGAACGCTACTTCCTGGAAGATCAGGGCAAAGTGACCAACGTGTTGATGGTGTCGGCATGAGCGTGTCCAATCCCCTCCCCCATGACGCGGCGCCGCTGCATGTATCCGGTTCGGCGCGATACGTGGACGATATTCCGACGCCCAAGGGCTCTCTGCACCTGGCATTCGGCCTTAGCCCGATTGCCAAGGGTAAGATCACCTCGATGGACCTGTCAGCCGTGAAAGCCGCCCAAGGTGTCGTGATGGTGATGACGGCCGAGGATCTACCTTTCGCCAACGACGTTTCACCCTCGATCCATGATGAGCCATTGCTGTCGGACGGCACCGTTCATTACATTGGCCAGCCCGTGTTTCTGGTTGTCGCCACCAGCCATCTGGTCGCCCGCAAGGCCGCGCGGCTGGGCAAGATCAACTATGACGAAGAAACCCCGATCCTGACGGTTGAAGACGCGCTTGCCGCCGACAGCCGGTTCGAAGAAGGCCCGCGCATCTATGCCAAAGGCGACGCGGATGCTGCCATTGCGGGCGCGGCCCATGTGATTGAAGGGGGCTTTGAACTCGGCGGGCAGGAACACTTCTATCTGGAAGGTCAGGCCGCCCTAGCCGTGCCGAATGAGGGCGCGGATATGCTGGTCCACAGCTCGACCCAGCACCCGACGGAAATTCAGCACAAGGTGGCGGACGCTCTGGGTGTTCCGATGCACGCGGTTCGCGTTGAAACGCGCCGCATGGGCGGCGGTTTTGGCGGCAAGGAAAGTCAAGGCAATGCACTGGCCGTCTCATGCGCTATCGCGGCTCGTGCGACCGGCAAGGCCTGCAAGATGCGTTACGACCGCGACGATGACATGATCATCACCGGCAAGCGCCACGCGTTTCGGATTGCCTACAAGGCCGGGTTTGATGAGCACGGCCATATTCAGGGGGTATCCTTCCTGCAACATGCAATCTGCGGCTGGGCGCAGGACCTGTCCCTGCCTGTCGCCGACCGCGCAATGCTGCATTCGGACAATGCCTATCTGCTACCCAACGCGTGGATTGAAAGCCACCGGCTGAAAACCAACACCCAATCCGCCACCGCCTATCGCGGCTTCGGCGGCCCGCAGGGCATGATCGCGATCGAACGGGTCATGGACCACGCAGCCTATGCGTTGGGAATGGACCCGGTCGAACTACGCCGCCGGAACTACTATGAACCCGCGCATGCGCCAACCATGGAAGCCGAGCATCTGGCAAAGCGTCCATTAAAACGTGTCGATCCACATGAGGATCTGACAAGCTTGGGCGCTGTCGAACAGGTTGAGACCGCTCCGCCGGTCCGTCCGGTGCCGGAAGGCGGCAATACAACGCCCTATGGTATGGAAGTCACTGATTTCGAGCTGCACGCCATGACCGAGGCTCTGCTAAAATCCAGCGACTATGCCGAGCGCAAGGCTGCAATTGAAAAGTGGAACGTCCAGAACAGCGTGATCAAGAAAGGCATCGCCTTCTCTCCGGTCAAGTTCGGGATTTCCTTTACGCTGACCCACCTGAACCAGGCTGGTGCGTTGGTGCATGTGTATCAGGACGGTTCGGTCCACCTGAATCATGGTGGTACCGAGATGGGTCAGGGTCTGTTCCAGAAGGTCGCACAGGTGGCTGCGTCGCGCTTTGGCATCCCGCTTGAGATGGTCAAGATCACTGCCACCGATACCGCCAAAGTGCCCAATACTTCGGCCACTGCCGCGTCATCGGGCAGTGACCTGAACGGCATGGCCGTAAAGGCCGCCTGCGACACGATCCGCGACCGGATGGCCGAGTATCTGGCCGAGCGGCATCAGGCCAACCCGTCGGCAGTTACATTCTCGGACGGCCACGTTTCGATTGGCGAAGAGCGCTATACCTTCGCCGAAGCTGCCGCATTGGCTTATCAGGGTCGGATCAGCCTGTCGGCGACTGGTTTCTACAAGACCCCCAAGATCGAATGGGACCGGATCGCCGGGCGCGGTCGACCATTCTTCTATTTCGCCTATGGAGCCTCGATCACCGAAGTTGCCGTGGACACTCTGACCGGAGAAAACCGCATCCTGCGCACTGATATCCTGCATGATGCAGGCACGTCGCTGAACCCGGCGCTGGACATCGGGCAGGTCGAAGGCGGTTACGTGCAAGGCGCGGGCTGGCTGACCACCGAGGAACTGGTCTGGGACGGCAAGGGAAATCTGCGCACCCATGCTCCGTCGACCTACAAGATTCCGGCCTGTTCCGACCGGCCCGACATTTTCAACGTCGCGCTTTGGGATGGCGCGAACCGCGAGGACACGATCTATCGCTCGAAAGCAGTGGGAGAGCCGCCGTTTATGCTGGGCATATCCGCCTGGCTCGCCCTGTCGAATGCGGTGGCGGCTTGCGGTGACAGCTATCCCGCGCTGGATGCCCCCGCCACGGCAGAAGAGGTTTGGCGCGGCGTCCGAAGGGTAAAGGGAGGAGCCTGATGGGATTTGATCGAGAGGCTTTGAGGGAGGCGGTCAGAACCCATGGGAAGGTCACCCGGGTGGTCATCGCTGCGATTAAAGGGTCATCCCCACGCGAGGTTGGTGCAGCGATGCTGGTTTGGGAGGACGGGCAAAGCGGGACCATCGGCGGCGGCACGCTGGAGTTTCAGGCGACTGAGGCCGCACGGGATCAAAGCACGCCTTGCCGCCTGGCACATCACGCACTTGGTCCAGACATGGGCCAATGCTGCGGCGGTGTGGTTTCGCTGCTGAGCGAGGTCTATGACCAAAGTGCCATGAATGCACTGGATGATACCGTTGTCGCGCGATCCCCGTCCGGCGGGGACATACCCCTGTCGGTCAAACGCCTGCTGGCGGCTGCGCGCGGACAGGGCATCGCGCCCCAGCCGCAACTGATCGACGGCTGGATGGTTGAGCCGGTGCATAAGCCATCCCGTAATCTGTGGATCTGGGGCGCTGGCCATGTAGGTCGCGCGTTGGTGGATGTGTTGTCCCCCCTGCCCGATCTTGCAATCACCTGGGTCGATACCGGCCCCGAACGGTTTCCGGATACGATTCCAACTGGTGTGACTCCGGTTCCAGCCGCCAAGCCAGGCGAGCTGGTTCACCATGCGCCGCGCGATGCCGAGCATCTTGTGCTTACTTATTCACACATTTTGGATCTAGAGCTGTGCAACCGGCTGCTTTCGCACGATTTCCGCTTTGCTGGCCTGATCGGCTCGGCTACCAAATGGGCGCGGTTCCGGTCGCGGCTGGCGGCCCTCGGGCATTCACCCGAACGGATCGGTCGGATCACTTGCCCGATCGGTGATCCCAGCCTGGGAAAACACCCGCAGATGATCGCCGTCGGCGTCGCCGCGCAGCTCTTGCGCCCGGCCAGGCAGAACGAGTTGAAGAAGGACCTGAGCGCGTGACCACTCCACTATTAAGCTTGCAAGGGCTGACCAAAGCCTACCCTGGCGTCGTGGCCAATGATCAGGTGTCCTTTGACATCGGTGAGGGCGAAGTTCACGCCCTGCTCGGCGAAAACGGCGCAGGTAAATCCACGCTGGTGAAAATGATCTACGGTCTGGTCAAGCCCGACAGCGGCACGATGCTGCTTCGTGGACAGCATTTTGCACCGCCGGAACCGCGCGCGGCGCGGACCGACGGGATCGCAATGGTGTTCCAGCACTTCTCGCTGTTTGACGCGCTGAACGTGGCTGAGAATATCGCCCTGGGGATGGAGAACCCGCCAGCTATGGGCGATCTGGCCGCGCGTATCCGCGAGGTTTCGGAAACATATGGCCTGCCGCTGGACCCCTACCGAACTGTAGGTGACCTGTCCGCCGGTGAGCGTCAGCGGGTCGAGATCATCCGCTGTCTGTTGCAGGATCCCAAGCTGCTGATCATGGACGAACCGACCTCGGTTCTGACGCCGCAAGAAGTGGAAATCCTGTTTGAGACGCTGAACAAGTTACGGTCCGAAGGCACCTCGATACTCTACATTTCGCACAAGCTGGAAGAAATCCGGACCCTGTGCGACCATGCCACGATCCTGCGTCTGGGCAAGAATGTGGGCGAATGCGTTCCGGCCGAAACCTCGGCGCGTGATATGGCTGAAATGATGGTCGGTTCAACCCTACAGACACCGGAACGGTCTGGCCGTGAATTCGGTGAGGTGGCGCTGGATGTCAGCGGGCTGTCAGTGCCTTCGCCGTCCGAATTCGGCACGGCATTGCGCAATATCCACATGACGGTCCGCAAGGGCGAGGTTCTGGGCATTGGCGGCGTCGCCGGAAACGGGCAGGACGAGTTGCTGGGCGTGTTGTCGGGCGAAATCCCGACAACCGCTGATGCGATCAAGTTCAATGGCCAACGGATCGGCAAACTCGGCCCCACCGCGCGGCGGAAGCTGGGCGTGCTGACCGCCCCCGAAGAACGGTTGGGTCATGCGGCGGCCCCGGATATGAGCCTGACCGAAAACGCCCTGCTCACCGGATCGGTTCGCGAAGGGCTTGAAAACAACGGTTTCCTGAAATGGAACGAGACCAAAAGCTTTGCCGAGAAAATCATCAGCGCCTTTGACGTCCGTACACCGGGCCCGGAGAACGCAGCGCGCTCGCTGTCGGGCGGCAACCTGCAGAAATTCGTGATCGGCCGCGAAGTTCTGCAAAACCCCGACGTGCTGGTGGTGAACCAGCCGACATGGGGCGTAGATGCTGCGGCTGCGGCCTCAATCCGGCAGGCCATTCTGGATTTGGCGGCCAAAGGCACGGCGGTGGTCTGTATCTCTCAGGACCTGGACGAGTTGATGGAAATCTCGGACAGCTTCGCGGCCCTGAACGAAGGCCGCCTGAGTGCCCCGCGCCCGACCACCGGCCTGACGGTTGATGAGATCGGCCTGATGATGGGCGGTGCGCATGGCATGGAGGTGGCCCATGTCTAATACAAAAACAAGAACTGAAATCGGGGGTATGAGCAGATGATAGTGTTGGAGAAACGGCCTCAGCCGTCCAAGGCTTGGTCCTATGCCACCCCACTGGCTGCGGTACTGGCAACGATGGTGTTTGGCGGCATCCTGTTCGCCATTTTGGGCAAAAACCCGGTCGAAGCCATCGGTACGATCTTCTGGGAACCATTGTTTGGTGAGTTCGCCTTTTATTACCGCCCGCAACTGCTGGTGAAAGGTGCGCCGTTGGTGTTGATTGCGATCGGTCTTTCACTGGGCTTTCGCGCAGGCATCTGGAACATCGGCGCCGAGGGGCAATACATCATGGGCGCTATCTTTGGTGCCGGAGCAGGTCTGGCCTTCTATCCGCTGGACGCGTTCTACGTTTTCCCGATCATGGTGATCGCCGGCGCATTTGGCGGCTGGCTTTGGGCGGCAATACCGGCCTTCCTGAAGGTGCGTTTTGGCACCAACGAAATCCTCGTCTCGCTGATGCTGGTCTATGTGGCCGAGCAGATGCTGGCTTCGGTTTCGCTTGGTCTGCTGAAGAACCCCGAAGGGTTTGGCTTTCCCGGATCGCGCAACCTGCAATCCTATGAAAGCGCGCATAACGCCGAGCTGATCGCCGGATCGGGCATGCACTGGGGTGTGGTGACTGCGCTGATCGCTGTGATCTTTGCCTATGTCCTGCTGAACCGGCATATGCTGGGCTTCCACATCCGACTAACGGGTGAAGCGCCCCGCGCAGCCAAGTTCGCCGGTGTGAACCCGGCGCGTCTGATCCTGTTCTGTCTGGGCTTGTCCGGTGCGTTGGCTGGTCTGGCAGGGATGTTCGAAGTCTCTGGTCCTTCAGGTGTGGTCAGCATCGACTTCAACGTTGGCTACGGCTTCACCGCAATCATCGTGGCCTTTCTGGGCCGTCTGCATCCGGTGGGCATTCTGCTGGCCGGTGGCCTTATGGCGCTGACCTATATCGGCGGTGAAATCGCGCAATCCCAATTGGGCCTGCCTGCTGCCGCCATTCAAGTGTTTCAGGGGATGCTGCTGTTCTTCCTGCTGGCATTCGATCTTCTGACAAACTACCGCATCCGTGCGGCCCGTAGCGAGGTGGCGTAACCATGGATCTTGGCGAAATTAATCCCGTACTGCTGGTCGCCTCGCTGATGGTCGCCGCAACCCCCCTGCTATTGGCCGCGATCGGGGAACTGGTTGTCGAAAAAGCGGGCGTCCTGAACCTCGGCGTCGAGGGCATGATGATCGTCGGCGCAATCAGTGGCTTTGCGATCTCGGTCGAGACCGGGTCCCCTTGGCTGGGCTTCATCGCAGCGGCTATTGGCGGTGCTGTGCTGTCCTTGCTATTCGTGCTGCTGACGCAGTTTGCATTGGCCAACCAAGTCGCAAGCGGCCTTGCGTTGACCCTGTTTGGCCTCGGTTTCAGCGCCCTGCTGGGGCAAAGCTATGTCGGGGTCAAGCCGCCCAGCATGGGTGACATCCACATCCCGCTGATCAGCGATATCCCGGTGATCGGCCCGATCCTGTTCCAGCATGATCCGATCCTCTATGTGGGCATTGCCCTGACCGCAGCCGTTTGGGCCACGCTGAAATACACCCGTGTCGGCCTGATCCTGCGCGCGGTGGGCGAAAACCACGACGCAGCCCACGCGCTTGGCTACAAAGTCATCAAAATCCGCATCATGGCGATCCTGTTCGGCGGCGCATGTGCGGGCCTTGGCGGCGCCTATATCAGCCTGATCCGTGTCCCGCAGTGGACCGAGGGAATGACCGCCGGTGTCGGTTGGATCGCCCTGGCGTTGGTGGTGTTCGCCAGTTGGAAGCCATGGCGCGCGCTGCTGGGTGCCTATTTGTTCGGCGGCATCACCGTGTTGCAGCTTAATTTGCAGGCAGCGGGCGTTGCCATTCCTGTCGAGTATCTGGCAATGTCGCCTTATATAATCACGATCCTTGTGCTTGTGATCCTTTCGGCCGACAAGAGCAGCGCACCTGCCTCACTGGGCCGGACCTTCCATGCCTCGCACTAGGGGCCAACTAAACCAACTTGGGGAGTAACACATGAAATTCACTACACTTCTGACAAGTGCCGCCATGGCGCTTGGTCTGGCCACGGGCGCCATGGCCGAAGACAAGACCAAGGTCGGTTTCGTCTATGTCGGCCCCGTGGGTGACGGCGGCTGGACCTATGAGCACAACAAGGGCCGCCTAGCGGTCGAAGAGCATTTTGGCGACAAGGTCGAAACCGTGTTCGTTGAATCGGTACCCGAAGGCCCCGACGCCGAGCGCGTGATGACACAGATGGCGCTGGAGGGGGCCGATCTGATCTTCACCACTTCGTTCGGCTACATGGACCCGACCGTCAACGTGGCCAAGAAATTCCCGGACGTGAAGTTCGAGCACGCGACCGGCTACAAAACCGCCGACAACGTCTCGGTCTACTCGGCCCGCTTCTACGAAGGCCGTGCCGTTCAGGGCCACATCGCGGGCAAGATGACCAAGTCCAACATCATCGGCTACATCGGCTCGTACCCGATCCCCGAAGTGATCCGCGGCATAAACTCGGCCTACATCCACGCCAAGAAGGTAAACCCGGATGTCGAGTTCAAGATCGTCTGGGCCTACACCTGGTTCGATCCTGCAAAAGAAGCTGACGCGGCCACCGTTCTGATCGAACAGGGCGCCGACGTGATCCTGCAACACACTGACTCGACCGCGCCACAGGCGGCCGCGCAAGAGGCGGGGAATGTTGTCACCTTCGGCCAAGCCTCAGATATGAGCGAATACGCTCCGTTCCCGCGCGTGTCGTCGATCATCGACAACTGGGCCCCCTACTACATCGCGCGCACCCAGGCCGTCATGGATGGCTCGTGGGAGACCGTGAACACCTGGGACGGCATCCGGGAAGGCATGGTCGAGATCGGTGAGATTTCCGACGCAGTCCCGGCCGACGTCAAGGAAGAAGCACTGGCACTCAAGGCTGCCATGGCTGCGGGTGAATACCACCCCTTCACCGGCCCGCTGAAAAAACAGGACGGCAGCGACTGGCTGGCCGAGGGCGAAACCGCCGATGACGGCACTCTGGCCGGCATGAACTTCTATGTCGAAGGGCTGGAAGGCGAAATTCCGCAGTAAGCTAAACGGCACACACATCGAAGGGCTGGCCTTTTGGCTGGCCCTTTTTTTGTTGCTCAGAAACCTTGACGAAAAGCCCTATCCCAGACCTGATGGGGTCAAAGGCGCAACAATCGCGGAATAGTAATCCAATGCAGACCAAGGCCCGAGATCGCAGCCGCTGGTGGATTCTGGGCGCGATGGGAGCGATCCTTGGGGTCATTCTGCTCGATGAAACAGTGGTCAGCGTCGCGCTGCCCACCATCCGGGATGATCTGGACCTCTCACGGCTGGATGCGCATTGGGTTGTGAATATCTACCTGCTTGTGCTGGCCTGTTTCGCGGGGGCGGCAGGTCGACTGGGCGACATTTTGGGCATCCGGGCACCTTTGGGTGCGGGTTTACTGATCTTCGGCCTGTCTTCGGTGCTCGGGGGATTAGCTGAGAGCGGTTTCTCACTGTTGACCGCCCGCGCGGTTCAGGGCATCGGAGCGGCCCTGATCTTTCCCTTGTCGATGGTAATACTGATCCAATCCTTTGACGAAAAGGAACGCGGCCTTGCCTTAGGTCTATATGGAGGGATCGGCACGGTGTTTTTGTCATTGGGGCCACTGGTCGGAGGCGTACTGACCGAGTATCTGTCCTGGCGCTGGATATTCTGGGTCAACCCGCCAATCGTGCTGGCTGTCGCTGCGATTACCTGGACCTTTTGGCGCGACCCGCCACGCCTGCCGGAGCGTGGGCTCGATTGGAAGGGGCTTGTACTGCTGGTTCCCGGCTTGGCTGCGCTGGTTTTTGGGATCATGGAAGGCCCGGACCGAGGCTGGACCCAACCCGAAGTGCTTGCGGCGTTACTCACTGGCCTTGTGGCGCTCGCGCTTTTTGTCCGGGTTGAGCGACGCATCCCTACGCCGTTGATCGCGGTAACCCTGTTTGCCAACCCCGGTTTTGCGGCGGCGAACATGATCCTGTTCACTGCGCAGTTCGGCAAGATTGCTCTTTTTGTATTCGGAGCGTCCTACTTTCAAACCAAGCTTGGCTTTTCCCCTCTGGCCGCAGGAGCAGCGTTATTACCAATCGCTTTTCCACAAATCTTCGTCGCACCGATAGCGGGCAAGGTTGCCGATATGTTCGGCACACGCGGCCCCTCGCTGATGGGGACAGCGGTGGGGACAGTGGCCGTCTTACTGGTTGCACTGGGAATGTATCAGGACATCATGGCGTTGATCTATGCGGGTTACATCCTTTGGGGATGCTGCGTACCGTTTCTTTTCGTCCCGCCCCGGCGCGCCATTATGTCTGCCGTGTCACAAGACCTGCATGGTCAGGCAAGCGGGATATCCATGACATTTCAATTGTTGGGCGGCACGGTCGGCATGGCCCTTGGAAGTTCAGTCTTTGCGATAACCAATTCCTACCCGCTAGTCTTTTGCTTCGTTGCGGGTTTCGCAGCCTGCATTTTCGCGTATTCCTTCGCCTCGCTGTCTGAAGCAAAGACACCCGGCCGCGCCTCTGGGTGAGGCACGGCTGAAGTCCGATTTAGTGGCCCGTCAGAACAAGCGTATTCACTGGCATCAGGATCAGGCGCAGGCGCAGGCCTGCCGCGTGGACCACGCCGATTGTGTCGATCACATGTAGGGTAGCGGATTGCCAAAATCCCAGATGCTCATGCTCCAGCCGTTCGTGATTGTCGGTATAGACGTTGGCCAGACAATTGCTGCCTGGCGGGATATCATCGGCCATGTTTTTGTACAGAGGCTCCATATAGACCAGAATTGAACCCGGAGTCTTGTTGGCCTGCACATCCCGCAACTCGTCCGAAGGGCGGATTTGCCCGGATGGGATCACGTCCTGAACCTCGACCACAACCATCGGGATCACGGTGAAGGGCTTGGTCATGCAACCCAGTTCTCCGATCATACCGGGTTTGATGACCTGCGCCGACATCTGGTTGAACGCGGCCTGAAACCGGTCATGTCCCGAACTTGACGGAACCAGGATGCCTGCCGGGCGCAACAGCGGGCTGACATAGTCACCGACCTGCAGGCCGAACTGTTCAACCCGACCCGTTACGCCGGCGCTGATCACGGTCTTGTCCAGCTCGGTCAACGCGGCATCCAGCTGCGCGTTGGCGCTGACCAATTGCGCGGGGATCAACTCCTCGATCTGTTGAACGACAGCAGCACGCTGCGCCTCCGCCGCCCTCAGTTGCGCCTCACGTTCCGCCACCAGGTTTTCCAGCCGGTCAATCTCGGCCAGCCTTACGGCGCTTGAGCCCTCGTCGCGCAGCGTGGTGTTACGCTCCAAGTCCTCAAGCGACTGATCCAGCGAGGCGCGAGCCCCTGCTATCCCGGCTTCGGCCTCGGCCAGATCGGTTTCCGCCACTTTCAACGAGGCCTGAACCTGTGCGATCTGGGCATGGGCAGCCTCGACCATGGCGGTCTGGGTGAAATCCTCAATCCGGAATATCGGTTGGCCTGCCACAACCTGTTGGTTGTTGGTGACGTAAACCTCGGACACGCGGCCACCAAGTTGCGGCAGGATCGTCACCGTACGGAAATAGGAAGCCGCTGTCTTGCTGGCGGGATGGAAGTAAAACAGGGTGGTAATCACGGTCAGCGCCAGAATGGCACAGGTGGTCAGACCCCAACGCAGCTCGTACCACATTGTAAACAGAGTAATTTCGTGCCCGATCCGCTTGCCCTGAACAAATCGGCGGAACAGATAGTCGGGCAGCACCGTCACCAGCGCGCACATCAATGTCTCAAGCATGTCTTACTGCTCCTGCTGCGCGGCAGTTTCAACCGGCTGGGCCGGGGCGGGTTCGGGCAGGTCCTGTTTGCCCAAAGATCGGATCGCATCAGCGATGGCTCTCAGCGGGGCGGCAACATCGGGGAATTGGAACCCGGCCACCAGGATGGCGGCGATCCAGAACAACCCGTTATGCGTGAACAGCGCCAACAGGGCCAGAATGCCGACCAACTGGAACTGAGGGTGATTGGATTCATGCGCAATCTTTTCAGGGATCGAGTGTAGCGTGAAATACCCCACTCCGATCAGAATGATAACGACAACGGTAAAAATGAACATGAACGTCAAAAGAAAATCACTGCCGTCCGCCTGGGTCACGTAGGTCGGAATATGCCCCGTGGCCATCGGGTGTAGGTCTGCGGTACTCACCCTGCCCTCCTGTTTCTGCTTGATCCCTGTTTGGATGGGTTGATGCGTAAATTCAAGCCTGCTTAAAGTTCCCAGACGCTGTCATGCATTTAACACATCGCGCAGCCAACAGGGGGCACATGATTGATTATCTGATCATCGGCGGCGGCATCGCCGGTTTGAGCACTGGGGCACGGCTGTCGCAGCACGGAAACGTTACCGTGCTCGAGGCCGAGGATGCCCTTGGCTATCACGCATCTGGCCGCTCGGCCGCGTTGTTCGAAGAAAGTTATGGCCCGCCTTCGGTTGTGGCGCTGAACAAGGCCAGCGCCGGCTTTTTGCACGCCGAAAACGGCGGCTTTCTGACACCGCGCGGGTTGATGCTGGTTGGTCGAAAGGATCAGAGCGCGGCCTTCGAACAGGACGTTGCGGATCTGAACATGCAGGTCATCCCCACGGAAGAGGCGCGGACCCGTGTACCGATCCTCAATCCCGAAGCGCTGGGTTTCGCAGCTGTCAGCAATGCCGCATTCGACATCGACACGGACAGGCTGCTGCAAGATTTCGTCCGTGTTATTCGCGGCAATGGCGGTGAGGTTTTGACCAAAGCCAGAGTCTCTGCCATTCGCAAAAACCGTCACTGGATTGTCGAGGCCGCAGACACCTACGAGGCCCGTACTCTGATCAATGCCGCCGGCGCCTGGGTGGATGAGGTCGCCAAAATGGCCAAGATTGCCCCGATTGGGATAATTCCTAAACGCAGGTCGATGGCACGCCTGCCAGCTCCGGGTGGGCATGACGTCCGGGACTGGCCCATGATGCTGGGCGTGGCCGAAGCGTGGTATGCCAAACCCGATGCGGGCAAACTGTTGGTGTCACCATCCGAGGCCGATCCTGTGCCGCCACATGATGCCTATGCCGATGATATGGTGCTGGCCGAAGGTCTGGCCCGGTACGAGGAAATGGTCTCCGAACCCGTCACGCGAGTGGAAATGAACTGGGCGGGACTGCGTAGCTTTGCGCCCGATGGATCCCTTGTGCTAGGGCCGGACCCGGCAGACCCCACTTTCATCTGGGCTGCCGGTCAGGGCGGGTACGGGTTCCAGACTTCTCCGGCCGCGTCTCAACTGGTCTCGGACCTCGTGATCGGCGCTGCGCCGGAACTGGACCCGGAAACGATCGCAGCCCTTAGCCCGGAAAGGTTGCACCGATGAGCAAACGGTCCCTGCCGTCCAACGCCAGCGTCGCCTCCGAAGGGCGGGATGGCCGATTGATTGCCCCCGCTGCAACCCGCAATGCCGAGGTGTTGTGTGAACTGCTGGCGCAATGGGCGCCAAAGACTGGTCAGGCGTTAGAGATCGCCAGCGGTACCGGCCAGCATGTCAGTGCCTTTGCCCGATGCCTGCCCGACCTCCATTGGCAACCGACCGAGGTGGAACCCGACCGTCGCGCCAGCATCGACGCTTATGCCGCCGACCTTACCAACATCGCCAGCGCCGTCGCGTTGGATGCAACAGCGCAGGGATGGCATAAAGAGTTTGCCGGTCAGAACCTGATCGTTCTGATCAATCTGGTGCATCTGATCAGTTGGCCGGAAACACAGATGCTGATAGCCGAAACCGCGCGGGCGCTGGCTCCGAAGGGGAGGTTCATCCTCTACGGGCCGTTCAAACGGTCGAGCCAACTGACAAGCGACGGCGACCAGAAGTTCCACGACGCGCTGGTCCAACAGGATACTGAGATCGGATATAAGAATAACGAAGATATCGCCGATTGGATGGCCGCGCAAAACCTGACCGTCCTCGAATCCGTGGAGATGCCCGCAAACAACCTGGCCTTCGTCGCGGAAAAACCCGGCACCTGATCAAGATCAAGGTCCGGCTTAACACGCCGGAACATATTCCGTTTGTATAATATTAAATGGAATGATGACATGAACTGGCAGGACAAGATCAAAGACACACGCAATGGTCTGCGCAACCTCAACGGCGCGATACCCGAGGCGACCCGCGCATTCGGTGCGCTCAGCGCAGCGGTCAAGCAGGGCGGAACGCTGGATTACAAGACCAAAGAGTTCATCGCTCTGGGCATGTCCATTGCAATCCGGTGCGAGCCCTGCATCACGCTCCACACCGAAGCCTTGCTCAAAGCAGGCGCATCGCGAGAGGAGTTTTCCGATGTGTTGGCCATGGCCGTTCAGATGGGCGGCGGCCCATCGATGATGTATGCCGCCAAGGCACTGGAATGCTATGACGAACTGAGCGACTGACCACAAAAGCAAAAGGCCCCGGACTTAACCGGAGCCTTTGTTTGTTTAGCCGTCCTTGCGGATGGTCTCGTTTTTCGGATCGTAGGGGCTGTCGCAGGTGACGACCGCATCCCACAGCTTGTCCTGAATTTTGACTTGCAGCTTGGTGCCCTCGACGGCGAACTCGGGCTTCACGTACCCCATGCCGATGGATTTCTCGAACGCCACCGAGTAGCCGCCCGAGGTCAGACGACCTACACGCTCGCCTTCCGGTATGTACAGCGCCTCACGGCCCCACGGGTCGGCATCGTCCGGTCCGTCGATCAGCAGGGTGCAGCACTTCACGCGCACGCCGGTCTCTTCCAGCTTGGCCTTGCCGTAGAAGTCCTTGGACAGGTCAACAAAGCGCGGCAGGTCGGCTTCCAGCGGGGTCGCGTCCCGTCCCAGTTCCGTGCCGAAGGCGCGGTAGGATTTCTCCTGACGCAGCCAGTTCTGGGCCCGCGCACCGACCAGCTTCATACCGTGTTTCTCGCCAGCTTTTTCCAACAGGTCGAATAGGTAGTTCTGCATCTCGATCGGGTGGTGCAATTCCCAGCCCAGCTCACCGGTATAGGCCACGCGGATCGCGTTGACCGGGCACATGCCCAGTTCGATCTGACGGGCCGACAGCCACGGGAAACGCTTGTTGGACAGTGCGGTTTCCGGATCGACGTCGTTGATGACCTCTTTCAGAACGTCACGCGACTTGGGTCCGGCGATGGCGAAGACGCCCCACTGAGTGGTCACGTCCTGGATCTCGATATAGCCGAACTCCTCCATCTTGTCCTCGGCCGCCTTACGCAGATAGTCGGCGTCGTACTCGGTCCAGGCGCCGGCAGAGACGATGTAGTAGTTGTTCTCGCCGTTGCGGACGATTGTGTATTCGGTGCGGGTGGTACCGTGCGAGGTCAGTGCGTAGGTCAGGTTGATACGGCCGACTTTGGGCAGCTTATTGCAGGTGAACCAATCCAGAAACTGGGTCGCACCGGGGCCTTTGACGACATGCTTGGTAAACGCGGACGCGTCGATCAGACCAACGCCTTCGCGGATCGCCTTGGCTTCTTCGACGGCGTATTGCCACCAACCGCCACGGCGGAAGGAGCGGGCGTCGTGATCGAAGTTCTCAGGTGCATCGACAGGACCAAAGTAGTTAGGACGTTCCCAACCGTTGACCCACCCAAACTGTGCGCCACGTGCTTTCTGGCGGTCATAGGCCGGAACAGTCCGTAGCGGACGGCAGGCGGCACGCTCTTCGTCCGGGTGGTGCAGAATATAGACGTGCTCATAGCACTCTTCGTTCTTGCGGGCTGCGAACTCGGTGGTCATCCAGTTCGACGAGTACCGCTTGGGGTCCAGCGACGCCATGTCGATCTCGGCTTCGCCATCGACCATCATCTGCGCCAGATAGTATCCGGTGCCGCCTGCCGCGGTGATGCCGAAGCTGAAACCCTCGGCCAGCCACATGTTGCGCAGCCCCGGAGCCGGGCCGACCAGCGGGTTGCCGTCCGGCGTATAGCAGATGGGGCCGTTGAAATCGTCTTTCAGGCCGGATTCGGCACAGGATGGCACGCGCTCGGCCATTGCCATGTACTGATCAGCAATACGATCCAGATCCAGCGGGAACAGGTCGGCGCGGAAGCTGTCCGGTACACCGTGCTCGAACCGCGCAGGTGCGCCGTGCTCATAGATACCCAAAATCCAGCCGCCGCGCTCTTCACGCGCGTAGGATTCGTTATCAGCATCGCGGACAACGGGGTGCTCGGGGTTGCCCGCTTCACGCCATTTGACCAGCTCGGGATCCTTGTCCATGACGATGAACGTGTGCTCGACCGGGATCGCGGGCATCTTGATACCCAGCATCTTGGCGGTGCGCTGAGCGTGGTTGCCGGATGCAGTCACAACATGCTCGGCAGTGATCACCACCTGCTCGTCGCTCTCGACAAGGTTGCCGCCCTTTTCCACCATCTTGGTGCAGGTGACTTCCCAATGGGTGCCGTTCCAGTGGAAAGCGTCGGCCTGCAGCTTGCGGACGATATCTACACCGCGTTGACGGGCGCCCTTGGCCATCGCCTGGGTCACGTCGGCAGGGTTAATATAGCCGTCCTCTGTGTGGTAGATCGCACCTTTCAGGTCCGAGGTCTCGATCAGCGGCCAGCGTTCCTTGATCTGCTCGGGCGTCAGCCATTCATAGTCAACGTCGCAGGTTTCGGCCGTGGACGCGTAGAGCATATATTCGTCCATGCGCTCTTGCGTCTGCGCCATGCGCAGGTTGCCGACCACTGCGAACCCCGCGTTCAGGCCGGTCTCTTCTTCAAGCGTCTTGTAGAAATCGACCGAGTATTTGTGGATGTGGGTCGTCGCATAGGACATGTTGAACAGCGGCAGCAGGCCCGCTGCGTGCCAGGTGGACCCGGACGTCAGCTCGTCCCGTTCGATCAACATCACATCGTCCCAGCCTGCTTTGGCCAGGTGATAGGCAATCGAGGTCCCGACGGCGCCGCCGCCAACGACCAGTGCTTTGACTTGGGTTTTCATAACCGGACGTCTCTCCTTGGAATCTGTTGGAACCATATGGCGCATTTGCAGGGTCAAACGCGACATTCATCCGACCAGTGAGAGAAGGAAAACGACCCCGCTGCCGCAGATGACCGCCGGATTCGTCGATTTTGCTACTATTGTCCGGTGACCGAACACCGCTTGATGCTGCCAACCTTGGCACAGCCACCACCCAGCCCGCCTTTGTGCACACGCACCGGCTGACTGCTCCTTGGGCGTTTTGCAGCAGCTTCCTTGGGTTCCGACGCACCGAAAGCCGGCAGTTTGTCTTTCAACAGGCTGAAAAAGCCCCGAGCTTCCGTTTCAATGGCGTCATCCATTGCCGCGGTATCCACTTCGGCCGCATCATCCAAAGCTGCCTGACGCTTATCTGAGTCCAGCAGCAGTTTCTGCGCCCGGCCATAACCGATCTGGAGGACGTCCTGATTTTCGAAGACCTCTCCGCCAGTGATGTCCATGAGGCCATCGCTGTTGAACCCCGACGCCGTCATCGTGTTCACCATCAGTGCCGTGACATCCAGATTCTTGAGCTTTTTGCGGGTCGTCTTTTCCTGAATCAACGTCATCTCGGAATACAGGCGATCCATTTTCCCGGCGACCTCCGGTTGCCGATCCAGAGGCACCGATATTCCTTGCCCTACCACAGGTGAAGGGAAAGTCAGTAAAGAGTTGAGGGCTGCATAGTCAACCATGCCCAAAAGCTCTCGGATAGAGGCGTCGCTGGCATTGGTGTGCAGCCGGATCACAACCTCTTCGTCGATCCCGATCCGCCCTGTGACCTTGCGATACGCGAGCGTATCGGTCGGAGACGTCATGTCCTGAGTGATCTCAACGAAGGCGACACCGTCGACAACGGCGAGCCCTTTCTTGATCACGGCCTGCGCCATGAAATTCTGCTGTCGAGACAGCGCGATTCCCGCCAGCGTGTTGCGTGCCGATTCCGGTTTCAGGCTGATGTCGAACCAAGCGATCTCCTCGCCTTTGGCATAGACCGCACCTGTTTTGCTGAGCTTGCGCAGAATACCGTCTTTGCCCCCGCCGGACAGACTCATCAGTTCCGCCGTGTTTGAAATGGAACTGATCAGCGGCGTCATACCAAATTTTGAAATCGCGGTCGCAACTGCCTTGCTTTCCGCATCGGTCAGCTCATACCGGGACCATTCCTCGGTGGAGGCAGGAAGGTGAGATTTTGCGCCCGCTTTCCACTGCTTCTTGCGCTCCCGTTCGGCGGCTTTGGCGTCACGCTCGGCCTGCTGCTGCGAAAAGCGATGCTTGATCGTGTCCACATAGCCATTAGCGGACAGAGTACCTTCGTGTTTTTTGTCCTGTTGATAATAGTCCAGGCCGACAATGACCAAGACTATGATCACCACAAACCCAAAGATCCGCAAACCGTCCATCTGAATACCCGAAATCAATCGCTGCTCGTTTTCGCGAAAGATATAACCAAATTGGGGCGGTCTTATGGCTGTGGCGCCGGAAAACCGATACGTGTCAACACTCTGTGGACGGAAAAATTTTGCCCGGATTCATGATGTTATCCGGATCCAGCGCCGTTTTTATCGCCGCCATATAGGTGACCGCCGGGCCCAGTTCCTTGACCAGGTAGGGTCGTTTACCCTGCCCGATTCCGTGTTCTCCGGTACAAGTCCCCTCCATCGAGATCGCCAGATCGTTCAGCCAGCCGACAAAGCCATCGGCCCTGGCCACCTCGTCCGAGTTCTCCATATCGATCAGCAGCAGAGTGTGAAAGTTCCCGTCGCCTACATGCCCGACAATCGGGGCCAACAGGCCAACGTCCTGCGCCTTGGCCCGCGTCGCCGCGACGCATTCCGCCAGGCGCGAGATCGGGACGCAGACATCGGTAGAAATTCCCCGCGCACCGGGACGCAGTTGCAAGCTTGCCCAGTACATGTCGTGCCGCGCCTGCCACAGCTTGCTGCGTTCTTCGGCGGTCGACGTCGCGGCGAAATCCGCACCACCGAATTCCTCGGCGATCTGACCGAATGTCTCGGCCTGCTCAACCGCACCGGCCTCGGACCCGTGGAATTCCAGAAGCAACAGTGGTGTTTCCGGCAGGTCGAGCCCGGAATAGGCATTGGCAGCCTTGACGGACAGTTCATCCAGCAGTTCGATCCGCGCCACGGGTACGCCAAACTGAATCGTCATCATCACCGCCTGACAGGCGGCATCGACCGAAGGAAAGGAACACCGGGCCGAGGTGATCGCCTCGGGGATGCCCTGCAGGCGGAGGGTAAGCTCGGTGATGATACCCAGCGTGCCCTCGGCCCCGATCAGAAGACGCGTCAGATCGTAACCGGCCGAGGATTTCTTGGCCCGGTGGCCGGTGCGGATAATTTGACCGTCCGGCATTACCGCTTCGAGGCTGAGGATATTGTCCTTCATCGTGCCATAGCGCACTGCATTGGTACCCGAAGCCCGGGTTGCGGCCATCCCGCCCAACGAGGCATTGGCGCCGGGATCGATGGGAAAGAACAAGCCTTGATCGCGCAGATGGGTGTTCAGGTCTTCACGCGTGACACCGGGCTGCACGACGCAATCCAGATCGCTGGCATGGACAGACAGCACTTTGTTCATCTGGGTCAAGTCGATGGATATCCCGCCAGCCGGGGCGTTCACATGCCCCTCCAGCGAGGTGCCAGTCCCAAAAGGGATCACAGGCACCTTGTGCTGGGCGCAGGTTTTGACGATCTCGGACACGTCCTCGGTTGAATGCGGGAAAACCACAGCATCCGGGGACTGGTTTTCGATCCAGGTAGTCGTGTGACCGTGCTGTTCGCGGATCGCCTGACCAGTTTGCAGGCGATCACCGAATTTCTGCTTCAAGATGCCGACAGCTGTTTCAATCCCGGCCTCGTTTCGGGGCAACGTTACTGCCTGCACCATGAAAAACCTCTCTTATTCGCCCAGCGCAATGCCTTCGCGGCGCGGGTCGGCGCCACCGATCAGAACATCTCCGATTTCAATTGCGTGCAGACCCGAGGTCAGGTCGCGCGGGTTGACCTCGAACCCCAGCTCAATCAGCGCGTCGGCATAGCCTTCGGCGGCCGTGCCCTGCTCCACATCATAGGTGCCAAAGCGGTTGACCAGATGCGGCAGCGACAGCGCCTGTTGCACATCCATGTCCCAATCGGCCCAGGCGATGATCGACTTGGCCACGTAGCCAATGATCCGGCTACCACCGGGCGAACCGATCGCCAACACCGGCGCACCGTCCTGCATCACGATAGTCGGGCTCATGGACGAACGTGGTCGCTTGCCTGGTTCCAGCCGGTTGGCAATCGGAACACCATCGCTGTGGGTCTTGAACGAGAAATCGGTCAGTTCGTTGTTCAAAAGGAACCCGTTGGTCATCAGCCGCGAACCGAACCCGTTCTCGATCGTCGTGGTCATCGACAGCACGTTGCCATACTGATCGACGATCGAGATATGCGAGGTCGAAGGCAGTTCCAGCGACACATCATCCGCCCAGTTCGACGCGTGGTCGAATTCAGGATTGCCCGGCGCAACCTCGGGCAGCGCCCCCTCACCATTCAGCAATGTTCCGCGTTCAGAGAGGTAGTCGGGATGGACCAGGCCCTGTGTCGGCATCGGGACATAATCGTGATCTGCCATGTAGCGACCACGATCGGCAAAGGCCAAACGCGAGGCGTCGCCAATCAGACGCCATGTATGTACGTCCTCCGGCCCCATCGTCGCCAGATCATACCCTTCAAGCATCCCCAGTATCTGACCGACCGTCAACGCACCCGAAGAGGGCGGGCCCATGCCGCAGACCTCATAGACGCGATAGTTGGCGCAAACGGGCTCGCGCTCGATCACCTGATACAACGCCAGATCAACACCGGATAAAACCCCGGGGTTACCCGGTGCGTTGCGGACAGTGCTGACAATCCCTGCCGCGATCTCACCACCATAAAATCCGGCAGAACCTTCGCTGGCCAGAACCCGCAGCGTTTCGGCATAGTCCGGGTTCATCAACCGTTGGCCCTGTTGCAATGGCTCTCCGCCCGGCAGGAAATACTCAGCCGTTGCAGGAAAACGCGACAGGCGCTCGGCGTCCGCTTCGACCAACGTGGCCAGGCGTGGAGAGACAAGGAACCCCTCATCGGCCAGTGTGATGCCATCCTGAAACAGGCCGGGCCACGGGCTTCGCCCCCAACGCCGGTGCGCCTCTTCCAACAAAGCGGGCGTACCGGGCGTGCCAACCGAAAGACCGCCAACCACGGCGTCGTAGAATTTCAGTGGTTCGCCGTTTTCGTCATGGAACAGCCGGTGGTTTGCCTCAAGCGGAGCCGTCTCCCGCCCGTCCAGCGTGGTCAACTTGCCGGTTGCTGCGTCATACCAGACCAGAAAAGCCCCGCCGCCAAGACCCGAGGATTGCGGCTCGACCAACCCCAGCACAACCTGCACGGCAACCATCGCATCAGCGGCAGACCCACCGGCCCGCAGCACTTTTGCCCCGGCTTCAACAGCCAGAGGGTTCGCGGCGGCAACCATCCAGTTCTGCGACGTTACCGGCTGACCAGCTATCTTGGCCTCAAGCGCAGCGATGACCTCGTCCGTCAGACCCTGAACCTGCCCGTCAGAGGCCGCCTCGGGAGCCACTGCATCCGCTGTCTCTTGCGCAAAAGACGCGCTGCTCAGCATCAACGCCGTCAAAAACAATCCCGAAATCAGATTTCGTTTCATCGTATCCTCCTGAAAATCCGTTTGTCGTCCTTGCGGCGCAAACACGTTACAACATGGAAGGCACAACCTGATCCGGTGGGCGGTGCCCGTCTTCGAAGGTCTTGATATTGATGATGACCTTCTCACCCATCTCGATCCGCCCTTCCAGCGTGGCCGATCCCATATGAGGCAGCAGGACGACGTTCGGCAATTGTCGTAGGCGTGGGTTCACTTGCGTACCGTGTTCATAGACGTCCAGCCCGGCTCCGGCGATCTCACCCGAGCGGACCTGACGGGTCAGCGCGTTTTCATCGATCACCTCGCCCCGCGACGTGTTCACGATCACAGCCGATGGCTTCAACAGCTTCAACCGCCGCGCGTTCATCAGGTGAAAGGTCGACGGAGTAGACGGACAATGAATGGAGATCACATCCATTCGCGCCACCATCTGGTCGAGGCTCTCCCAATAGGTAGCCTCAAGCTCCTGTTCGACCTCGGGGCGCAACCGACGACGGTTGTGGTAATGCACCTGCATCCCGAATGCCGAGGCGCGGCGGGCCACCGCCTGACCGATCCGCCCCATGCCCAGAATACCAAGACGGCGCCCGCCGATGCGGCCACCCAGCAATGCGGTCGGGGCCCAGCCCGACCAATCGCCTTTTTGCATGACCGTCAATCCCTCAGGAATCCGCCGGGTCACCGACAGGATCAGCGCCATGGTCATGTCTGCGGTATCATCAGTAAGCACGCCCGGCGTGTTCGACACCAGAATGCCCCGTTGCCGGGCTGTGGCCACATCGATATTATCGACCCCGGCCCCATAGTTGGCAATCAGGCGCAGCTTTTCCCCTGCCTGACCCAGCAACCCGCCATCAATGGCATCCGTCACCGTGGGCACCAGGACATCCGCACTTTGCACCGCTGCGACCAGCTCTTCCCGCGTCATAGGCGTGTCATCGTCGCGCAACTGCACATCGAACAACTCGCTCAGCCTGGTTTCCACCGCCTCGGGCAACCGTCGCGTAACGACAACACTCAGACGTTCTCTTGGCACTTTCGCCCTCCCATCGCTTTGCAAATCTTCGCGCGCCATGGCATCGTGGCGCAGGATAAGGCGGGGCACAAGAACCCCAATGCATTGAGACGACCTTTTTTCGAAACCCGATCAACAGGCACAAGAGCAGACAGTCAGTGAGTGGTTTTCTACCAGTAAAACATCGCCTTCTGGTGGTCACGTCCGCAATTCTAGTTGTGCTGAGCACTCTGAACGCGAGCGCACAGGACAAGCGTGGCCCTGTCACCAACCTGCCCCTGCCGCGATATGTTTCGATGAAGGCCGCCGAAGGCAACGTCCGCCGAGGCCCGTCGTTGACGCATCGAATCGACTGGGTATTCAAACGGCGCGGAATGCCGCTGCAAATTACAGCCGAATACGGCAACTGGCGCAGGGTTCAGGACCGCGACGGCGCTGGTGGTTGGGTTCACTATGCCCTGCTGTCCGGCGTGCGCACCGTGCTGATCGAATCCGAGTTGCTGCCCGTCTACACCAGCCCCGACTCCAATTCTCAGGTCAGCGCGAAATTCGAATCCGGCGTGGTAGCGCGCCTGGGCAATTGCAGTCTGGACTGGTGCCACGTCTCTGCTGGTGGCTATCGCGGCTGGACACAGAAGTCTAACCTCTGGGGCGTCGATCCATCCGAGATTCGCGAATAGCGGGGCGATATGCCCGCCCCGCCTGAACAATACGGCTGCTATGCGCTCTCGGCAGTGCGCGTGCCCATTTCCTTATCCAACAACAGCAGGTTCCAGCGATCCCCGTTCGCCGCTTTGGTCTGGTCGAGGATTCTGCCGAACAGATCCTCCTCCTCGTTCTGTTCAGCCAGGAACCAGTTCAGCATGTTCTGAGTGCTGTATTCCTTGACCTCATGCGCCAGCTCAAACAGCGCATTGATCTGCCCGGTCACCGTTACTTCATTTGCAAGCGCGTGTTCCAACGCCTCTACAGGCGAGGCGTATTCGTTTTTTGGTTTGGCGATTCCATCAATTTCGATTCTTCCGCCACGCTGCGCTACAAAGTCGAAGATACGCATGGCATGCCCGCTCTCTTCGACCGAGTGCCCACGAAACCACTGGGCAAATCCGGGCAGGTCCTCGGATTCGAAATAAGCGGCCATGGCGAGATACGTGTAGGAAGCGTGAAGTTCATTATTGATCTGACGATTCAACGCTTCTGCGACATTCGGGTTTAACTTCATCTTCATCTCCTGTGTCACGGTTTGCCGGGGCAAACATACAGTTATGTTCTCCAGTGATCTGGCACAACCGGAACCACTTGGTTTTTTTAGATATATTTCAATATTTTACCGGGAACATTTGCAAGTGAAAGGCACTTGCAACCCCATCGGATTTCCACGCCCTAATTAAGTCGGCCACCAAGTCACTAGCAGTCATCAAAAAAGTCAGTTGAAGCAGCGCCTTTCCCGGCCAAAGCCTTGCGCAGTATCGACCACTCGTGCCCATGGAACACCTTATCACTCAACCGGCTGATCGACATGAAATCCGAGCCTGAGCCATCGGGAACGCGGGCCAAATAAATTTTGCTCAAAGCCGAAGATTTTCGCTCAAAGCCTCTTGAACCCTCCGAACAACAATCGTAGATAGCCGCTCACCGTTGGGGTGTAGCCAAGTGGTAAGGCAGCGGTTTTTGGTACCGTGTATCGTAGGTTCGAATCCTACCACCCCAGCCAGATCATCGGAACATGGATGGTCAGCAGGCTCTTGGGGCTAAACTCTCCGAGAAATGCCTCCGTTTATGCCCCCGGCACCCGAACCACCCGTTAACTACTATAGCGGGTTCTGTGGGGGTGCCCCTCCCACGTTGCGGGAGGAGCGGGTTAGCTGGTTTGAAGTCGAGATTTGTGCATAGCCACAGTACTATAGCATATCCCAATCGATCCCGTTCGCCTGCCGATCACGCTCATCTTGAAGGTTATCGCGACGATCACCGATGGTCAGATGGTGGGGATTGATACAGCGACGATTATGGCAGCGATGTCGGATCACCTGATCGCGGGTGGCGGCAAGCCGGTGGGTAATACAATAGACGAACCTGTACACCCGATCCTGCTGCCCCCGGAATCGTAGCTTTCTGGGCTCAACAGTCGGAGTAACCCAGCAGCCGTTTTCATCTTCTTCAGTTTCATTTAACTATTCCTCTACTTTTTGACTGGCTTCTTGGTGATGGTTGGCGATCAGTTCCGTGTACCATTCTTGATGCCGATCCATTGCGATGAACAAAGGTGCTCTCATCAGATGATCTCCACTTCGTCTTCATCTGGGTCGATGGCTTCGTCATAGCCATCCGGACCTCTCACCCGCCCACCAGCAACCTGATAGTCGGGATGAACCCAGACAGTCCTTGCATGATCGACACCACCCCACTTCACGCTTTCAGAACGCCATCGAAGTTCAGGCATCATGTGACGAATGCGGTTCTGATTGGTCTTCAACTCCTCGATGAATAACTTCGCCAGTTTCTCCTGAGGTATGGCGAAGCAACCAAGTCCGTTGATATGTTCTTCCAGCCGAACCAACAGCACCTCCCGATACGCTCCCATAATCTGTTGCATGACCGGTGTCTTGATCAGGGACAGGTTCAGAGAACGAGGGTTAAAGTCATTCGACTGCCGGTGCTCCATCAACCCGTTATAGAGCCGAGCGACATTCTCAGGTTGGTTCATCCACGCGTTGAACTCGCCAATGAAGTTACCGAAGTCTTCAGCCTCAGGGCCAGAAGCATGTCCATCATGATCAACCTCGACCGCGTAGTAACGACGATCGCCGCCTTCGATCCATAGTGGAATGTGGTTGGTGGTGAAGATGAAACAGCAGCACTGCTCGACCTTCTCGAGATCACGTCCCTTGGCCTCCGAGACTGTCACCCGTTCTGTAATGTAGGTCTTCAGGGTGTTCCCTTGTGGTGAGTCCGGCTTCAGCTGCAGTTCCTCTGACACCACCAGCTTGCTGTCCAGGATCGGCTTGTTGAACTTCCCAGTCAGCTTGGCCACGCTATTCTGCGTGATCGAGTTTTCTTCCCCGAACAGCTTGGTGATCAGGGTGCAAAGGGTGCTTTTGCCGGTCCCTTTATGTCTGGAGTAAAAGAACAAAGCCCAAGCTAGTTTCTCAGCCTAATTCTGAAGACCCCACGAGATCCAATCCTTGACGACACGGCGGTCCGCCTCGAGGCAGAAGATTCGCTCAAGAAACTGATCGAACATTGTCGTATCAGCGTCGGCAACTGCGAGGTTGCGGTAAGCTGGTTTGCTCCAAGTATTGAGGGCAACTGTATCGCCTTCAGGTATGATTGGCTCCTTGATGTCTGGGCGGCACTTAGTCGATCCGTTCCATATCCGTACATTCTGGCTAGGATCATCGTGAACCTCCTCGAAAGCCCGCTGAAACACCGTGCGTACAAGTTTTTGAGACAAATCCATCGTCGGATAGTTTTTCCGCATCCTATTTAGACCGATACGTTTGACCTCCGCCTGCGACAGAGGGTGCGAAGGTCTCTCAACCAAGTAGTACTGGTTTTTATAGCGGACGACCCATTTGCTTATCTGTCTGGCAAGAAAGACCACACTTTTTTCAATGCCAGCATTCGCTTCGTCTTCGACGAGAGCTTCATTCGGGTTGTCTTCATTAGCCTTGGATTGATCCTGTGCGTTGGCATTGGTTGGAGAGTTAGCTTCGATTTGTGTCTCAGTGGAGGAGTCGTCAGCTCGTGCTCTGCTTCGGCGGCGGTAAACCGCCAGCAGAACCAGCGCTGAGACAGCGGGATGAGACCGAGAGACCACCCAGAGCATCGTCGTCAGGACAGCCTTGGGCGGTGGGTGCAAAAGAAAACCCCCGACGAGAACGCCGAGGGCAGACAGGTACTTCATGGATCAAACTCCTGCAGTTGCTTCTTTATTTAGATGCAGGAGGTTTCTCGGTTTCCTGGGGAGCAGACGTTCAAACAATCCGGACGAGTTTTCGCTTAGCAGACCTTACCGACATTCGCTGGGCTTGCAATCTGTTGGGCAAGGCAAGAAATCAGGCCACAGAGCTGTCATTCGCTGCTAGTGCAGCACTAAGCCTCAGCGATGGCGGCAATGCACAGGAAGCGGACCTTAAACTAAATACGCAGTGTTGTGGAACCTTGGACAGCAGCTCTGCGGGGCAAAGTTGCCGTTCTTCTATGTTCACAATTTACGCTCTTGTGTTGTCTTCCGCACCGAATTCAATACCGGAATTCAACTGGAGGCTAGTGGAATAGCTGAGCGTTTGGAAAGGCAAAGAGTTTCAGCCCGAAGGAGCGTCTGTGACAGCGTCGACATTTCCCTGAAATTCGTCGGTTGAATTGCCGTGTGGATAGGGTTGGTCGGGGATTGGGCGATCCAGAAATCCGCATAGTGGTTCCCACCCGCTACCAAGCTCATAAGTCAGAAGTCTGTCTTTCCCGAACTCTGCTTGAACATCCAAAATATTCTTTTCATAAACAGAAATCATATGATCTCGTTCGGCGATATTACCGCCGAACACGCCATCGGCGATTAACTTAATCCCAATTGAGTCGGCGTCTTCGCTATTCCGCAATATCGGCAATATCGTCTTATCCATGCTTTCGTACCATGCGTCGGCATCGCGTACGGAGAGGATGATCTTCGCTTTCGGGAAGTGCGCGCTCAATTCTCTCCAAAAATAGGCGCCGGGCCAGTCAACGGTTGCATTATATTCGGCGAAAACCTGATCCCAATCTGGTGTGTCCCCTCCGGCGGCGGAGCGCCAAACCGCTACTCGCTCAGCATTGGGCAGCACCTCGAACATATGGTAGCAAGGCCCCAACCCCAAAATTTCAAGGGCCTTCTTAAGCGACTCGGTGCCTGTGCGGCCGAATCCTGCGCCAATAACTGAAAGTGGCAAATGAATCTCCTAATAATTTAGTTCTGTCTGAATGCGATGAACTACAAATAAACCCAACTTTTTGTCTACTGTCACCAATTCGTTCAAGTTTGGAGATTGACAGCTTGATTTGATGTCTGCTTCGGGCTCAGACCGGTCATCTGACGGTTTCAGTAGGTCATTGAGTCGGTTCAATCGGCATCAAGGTCAGCAACGCGGACAAAGCTGACTTTTAACTGTGATCGTACAGCATTGGTTAATATTGGCTGCGAGAGCCATTCGGTTATAGTTGTTTCTGGAAAGGTTTTTTCAATTGCTCGCCGAACTTGGAGGAGGAAATCCGGCGAGCTCTATCCAAACTGGGTATGACCGTGTTGTCGACGTGGCCATTAAATTCCGCGTCTATTTCCTCAACTAGATGGGGCTCAATCAAGGAAACTCGACGACATTAATGCTCTACGCGCCCGTTGCGGATATTGACCCTTGTAGCGCACTCGGCGACTACCATAGAAAGTTCTAATTAGGTGGCGTTCAAGATTGGACCGTCCAATAATCTTACCAATTCTCCAAAGTATCCTCCGGAACGAGCAGGACGAGTAGGATCAGATGTGATTGCTACGGCTAGGTTTCGGTCAGTATGAGCAGCTAATATTTGCCCTCCGTACCCACGCGCCAAAGCATAACCCGAAGGGGTCAGAAACCAACCATACCCATAGTCCAACCCAGAGAAAGCCGAGCGGCCATATGGCTTGGTCGATTCCAAGACCCAGCTTTCAGGAATAATTTGCCTATCAGCAAAGGCCCCGCGGTCCCGAAGCAACACCGCGATCTTCAACATCGACTTTGGAGTAATTGCCATCTCATTGCCTCCTAGGTAATAACCCTGCGGATCTCTCGTCCAAGCAGGTATCTCAATACCAAGAGGTACTCCCAGCCTCTCACGCGTGAGCGTCAAAAGACTTTGGCCGGCAGCCTCGGTCAACGCTGCACCAAGAACATGAGTTGATCCAGTGGAATAGAGCATCTGTTGTCCTGGCTCAGCAACCATCGGCCGTGTCAATACATCCGCGACCCAGTTAGGAGAGCTGATCCATTCCCCGTAGTTACTGCCAGAGGTTCTTTCGAGACCGGCTCGCAGCGTCACCAGGTCCTCCATGGTTAAACTTTCGGAGCCGGGTGTAGCATTAGCAGGCAAGAGCTGCGGAGCGACCTCCCGCAGGGTGGCGTCTACAGATGGGATTTCCTGCCGACCGATCGCCGTCCCAAGCAACAGAGCCACAATGCTTTTCGAACAGGACTTTATGTTAGCTGGCCTTTCTAGGCCAGCACCCTGTTGAGTCTTAGCGAAAATGACGTCATCTCCGCGTTGAATTTGAAGTGAATGCAACTGCGGCAGACCGCTTATCACATTATTCAGCGCTACCGTTTGTCCCCGCGCTATGTATGGAGCAGCCGTTGCGGTTGCGGTTAACAACATGAATTTTCGACGTGTGGTCATAGCATTTATTTGGAAGCCAAACTCTGAATGTCCAGAATTCTACGCAACATCGCAGCCCAATTGCCCAAAATGTTCGCTCCCCAAAAATCGTCGTGTGGGATTTGTGGCAACACGAAGCTTCGTTGGTACACTTGGCTGGCGTCGTCAAGTGCAAGAACTGTGTTAGACTGGCCCGGAGGACATTCTAGCAGGAGATATCCAGTTGCTACCGAATTCACTCCGTCTCGCACTCACTGCCACTACAATTGCCATCTCGGCGGGCGCCCTCCCAGACAGCGTCGAAGCGATATCGCAAGATGTCCCAGCGTGGTTACAAAAACACGTGGGTACGGATGACGGCCAAATCGCGCCGATCGTTTTGAACAGGGCGCGAGCGCTTTACATAGAGAAAGTGCGACGAGGCGAAGTAAGGAACCCCTGCTACCTTGCCAAGGATGCAACCCGCCCCAGCACTGCAAGAAACGGCAATCCCGCGAAGCGGTTTTACGTCATCTGCGAGTCACAAAATTCCTTCCGAGCGGTTTCGTCCGGCTATGGAAATGGCCGAAAACTAAAGAGCGCCAATTTCTCGAATGGTCGGCAATGCGCGAAGAACTTCAGCAATGCAGAAGGATCTAAACTTACCGCCGGAGGTGCCTATGTGACAGCTGAAACCCGCACGTCCTTCAAAGGTTATTACAGTCATTCCGGCAAAACGCAGCCGTTCTACCGCACCTTTCTTTTGTTTGATGGGGAAGGAGAAACGAGCAATGCTCGGGAGCGCGCCATTGGAGGCCATCCCGCTGTTTTCCTAAAGTGGCAATGTAGGTTCAAAAATCCTCGTAGCACTCATGCAGACAACGACGGCTATGTCCCCTACGGAAAACTTGTGAACTACACTGGTGGTCGTAGCAATGGTTGCACAACCTGGTCACAGTCTGCCTCAAAAGAGATATTGGCGCTTGTGGAAGGGAATCCGACGACCCTGTATATCTACCCGGAATCCAAGGACATCAATGCTGTCGCTAAGGCTGTAAAAAAGGGGAAATCACTATCGCGAGCAGGAGTTTATTGGAACGCAGCTTGCTTGCAAGCAATAGGCGCACCAAAGTTCTGGCCCAAAAGTAGGCTCCAACCGATCATAAATAGTTGGAGAGCTTCCTTGCCTAAACAACGGCCACTAGAATTGCCTATCTGCAACTAGTTGAAACAGCGCGGGACAACTTAAGAGCACGTTGCCCTTCAAGCATTTCTGCTTTGTGCTAGTAGCAGCCGTCGGCTGCACTGGGATTGAACGAACGCTTTGCCGCTTTCCGAAGAATCCAATCAAATGTGACAGTCGCATAAAGCGCAGCATTTAACTCTTTGGGTTCGACGCTGTCGTTCGCAGCACTTGGCGTGAACTACTGCTGAGCGAATTACCAAATGGATACGTAATTATATGCCAGTGCCTCAATTTCAGTGCTCTCCAGGCCAACCTTTTAGTGATACCGCGCAGCTTATTCCTGACAACTTTCGCATCTTTGTGCATGATGAAAAACTAGGCAGACTGTTTTTGTCTTCCGAGAAGTGCTTGAATTATCAAGAGGCGTGCTATGGAAGCGTTGGTTAATGGCATAAATACGGTACTTTGGAACTACGTACTAATTTACGGACTTCTTGGAACCGGTATCTTTTTTACAATTCGTCTTGGCGCACTTCAGTTTCTTCATTTTGGGGAAATGGTGCGTGTGCTCACTTATGCTAAGAGCACGGACAAAAGAGGTATTACTCCTTTTCAAGCGCTGACGGTAAGCTTGGCCTCCCGGGTTGGGACCGGAAACCTGGCTGGGGTAGCCGTAGCTCTGACCTTAGGAGGTCCAGGTGCCATCTTTTGGATGTGGATCGTGGCATTGGTTGGAATGGCCACTGCATATTCTGAAAGCACTTTGGCCCAACTCTATAAAGTCACATCTTCCAACGGAAGGTTCAGAGGAGGCCCAGCGTTCTACATGGCCAACGCCTTGAATGCTCCTTGGGCTGGAGTCATTTTTTCGATTTGCCTGATTGTCAGCTTTGGTTTGGTTTTTGTCGCGGTCCAATCCAACTCGATCGCTGAAGCTTTCGAGGGCGCGTTCGGGTTGAACAAATTGGTCGTTGGCATAGCGCTAGCTGCAGCCGCAGCGGTGGTAATATTCGGTGGAATAAGAACCATCGCAAAGTTTGCAGAGATTGTCGTGCCGCTCATGGCGGGTCTTTACCTCTTGCTTGCCTGCGTTGTCGTAGTCCTGAACATTTCCGAAGTGCCAACTATGTTGTGGTCGATTGTTGCAGGGGTGTCCGTTGTCAGGGATTTTGGGACAGATGGCTGCCTGAGCTAAGAGAGGATCTGGCGCATCTGGTTGGTTTGATTA
>NZ_JBXWMF010000037.1:0-45147 GCF_059609725.1 Ruegeria sp. YTSC199 | reverse complement strand
CTCCAGCATGTACTACGCCCTTGGTCAGCTCCAGTTAAAGCTGAAGGGAAACAGTAGCTTACCTGTTGGGAATGGTGCCCGGGGGCGGAATCGAACCACCGACACGAGGATTTTCAATCCACTGCTCTACCCCTGAGCTACCCGGGCACGGGAACGATGTTCATCGTTGGGTGGAGGCCTTCTATGACTTGCTACTGGCAGTGTCCAGAGCCTTTTTGACATTTTTTCAATGTGGGCGGGATTGCTCTGTTTCGCCCTCAGTGACCTCCGCGTCCAGGTCTTCTTCGCGCTGCGAAGGAACCGCATATGATCCGTTCAGCCACTTGGCCAAGTCGATGTCGGCACAGCGTTTGGAGCAGAACGGGCGGAACCTATCCACCGTGTCTTCGGCGCAGATCGGACAGCTCATTTCAACACCTCTGACAGCGGAATACGGCCACGTTTGCGCTGGAGTTCATAGTGCCCCAAAGGTGTCCAGCCGGCCAGAGTGGTCTCGATCCCATCCGCTTTGAACGCGGCCCGCAGAGTCGATTCGAAGCCGCGGCGTTCCTTTTTGGGCATGGGGGCCAGGTCCACCGTGATTTGCCCACCAAGGCCGCGTACACGCAGCGCGCGGGCCAACGTTTTGGCGCAGGCGAAATTGGCTTTGGTTCCAGCGGCCAGAGACGTATCGGACCCGGTGTTCACATCCACGGCAACCAGCGCGCGCGTGGGCTGGATGAACAGATGGCCCCCGCCCGGAAGCGGGTCGGATATCCCGCGCGCCACATCCAGCGCATCGAGAACGCCCTGCGCCTCGAACCCACCCGCTTGTGTCACAACCTCAGCCGGGTCGGTCCAGTCGCGCCAGGCCAATACGTGCGGGCCGTCACCTTCGAGCAGAAGCTCGAGTGCGGTTCCGGGATCATTCAAAACCTGATCAGCGTGGGCCAGCATGGCGCTGATATCTTCGGCAATCTCGCCCGCATCCTCTCCCACGCAGCACGACCGCAGGATAAGGCCATAGTCGCTGCCCTCCATGCACTCGTGCGCGATCTCGAGCAGGCGGTCGCGCTCTTCCTCGTCACGGATGGAACGCGAGATGTTCAGGCCGGGCGCATCGGGTGTGACAATTGCATAGCGGCTTTTGAACAGGACACGGTCGGTTACAGGCAGCGCTTTGCCCGGTTCAGCATAGCCCGTAACTTGTACCAGCAAAAGCGCACCCGGCGCCAACCCCTTGACCTGGCGCAGAAAGGCCGGGCCCCCAGGCGTTGTCAGGAACATGCCGCCCTGCCCTTTGACCGGACGGTCGGCGCGGGCGCGATAGATCGTTCCCGGCGCGGGAGCGTCTGACGCGATCAAGAAATCGTCAAGCTTTCCGTCCACCATCAAAGCAGCTGCTTCGCGGTTTTCAATGTGGTCCAGAACGATGGTACGACCCTTCATGATGCCTCACGATACAGCGGATAACCGATGCCTTGCAAAAGGGCGGCAGCCTCGGACAGCGGCAAACCCACAATGCCGGTGAACGAGCCCGAAATCCATGGGATGAACCCGCCTGCTGGGCCTTGGATGGCGTAGGCACCCGCTTTTCCCTGCCAGTCTCCGGTCGCCAGATAGGCGTTGATTTCCACGTCCGACAAACGTTTGACCTTGACTTGGGAAACAACATCCCGTTGCAATATCCGGTCCCCACGCCGCACGGCGACCGAGGTGATCACGCGGTGCCGCCGACCGGACAAGGCATGCAGGAATTCGGCCGCTTGGCCCGCGTCTTCGGGTTTGCCCAGAATACGGCGACCCAGCGCGACGGTGGTGTCCGCGCACAGGGTAATATCGTCATTATCCGCCTGCACCGCCTGCACTTTGGCCCGCGTGATACGGCTGCAGTAGGGCACCGGCAACTCGCCCTTCAGGGGCGTTTCGTCGATGTCGGGGGCGCGGATGGCATCGGGCTGCACGCCAAGCTGGGCCAGCAGGTCCAGCCGCCTTGGGCTGCCCGATCCTAAGATAAACGCCATTGCGGCAGGCGTTACTTGAAGCGGTAGTTGATCCGACCCTTGGTCAGATCATACGGGGTCATCTCGACCTGAACCTTGTCGCCGGCCAGAACGCGGATGCGGTTCTTGCGCATCTTGCCTGCCGTATGTGCGATGATCTCATGGCCGTTTTCCAGCTCGACCCGAAACGTCGCATTAGGCAGGAGTTCCTTCACGACACCGGGAAATTCGAGCGTATCTTCCTTGGCCATGTTGTCTCCATCATTACGTTGCACCCGCAGAATCTACGGGGATGTGGGCTTAAATGAGCCTATTTTGGCCCTATTTCAAGGGCGGAATCGCCTAAAGGCGCGATATTGTGACTGAATCGACTCGGGGCGCCTGCTCTTCCCAGTGGATGCGGTTCAGGACATTCCCATCGGCGCGGACTTCGGCAATGGCAGTCAGGTCGATATCAGCATAGGTCCAGCCGGTCTGGTTCAGGACGCCCTCAGACAGCACGCCGGTCGCTGGGAAGCCCTTGTCAGGCGGGCCAAAAACGCCGCCGGTGCCGGTGTTCACATCCACCGCCTCGGACCAGTCGTTGTTCCCGACCAGAGACGCCATTACTGTAACGCATTGATTTTCCAACGCTCGCGACATCGCCCCGATGCGAACGCGCCAATAGCCTGCCAATGCTTCGGTACACGAAGGAACAAGGATCAGGTCAGCCTCGCTCAACGCTCGGCCCAGCAAGGGGAACTCACTGTCATAGCAGATTAACACGCCGATTTTGCCCAATGCAGTGTCGAAGAGCTTGAGTGGCCCGCCCGGCACGATATCCCAGTCTTCGCGCTCGAACCGGGTCATGATCTGTTTGTCCTGATGATCCTGTCCGCCATCAGGCGCGTAGAGCGCTGCGCGGTTTACCGGACGGCCCGGCCCATCCACAACCGGCGCCGATGCGCCCAGAATGTAGGTTTTGTATTCCTGAGCGAGGCGCTGATGCAGGGTCTGCGCCTGCTCCATCCGATCCGATACGGCCCGGATCGAACGCTCCAGATCGCCCGCCACCTCAGCGCCGTCGAGCGTCGACAGTTCCATCGCACCGTATTCAGGGAAGACCAACAACCCGGCCCCCTGACCCACCGCCTGCGAAACCCAACGATCCAGCTTGTCCTCATACTGCGCCCAGCTGTCGAGCCAGTCGAGGTTGTAGGCGGCGGTTGCGACTTTCAATGTCTCACTCTCCAAAAAAATCTCGCCTGACATTAAGAGGTGAGTTTCTGGACTGTACAGCCCAATCTACCGGCTTGAGAGAATGAGCGGAAAGTTCCGCACGATCTTGGCGGTGTACTCCCATCCGGATGGCTTGGCGGTCGACGACAGGGCAAGTGCATTGTGTTATGGTTGAGTGCGCGAACATCTGAAAATGGAGGGTGAAATGAGACACTTGAAACTCACCTTACTAGGGTTTGCGTTGTTCAGTGCGGGCCTGCTGATGGGAGCCTTGAGCACCGGCAAAGGCGTGGCGCAAGGAAACTACCCAACAGAGCATAAGGGGATAGGCATTACGAAACTGGGCATTGTGCCTGAGGAATCAATGGCCAGGCAAACGGGTCTGGAAGGTTACTTCTTACAATTGAGACTTGCCACAGCGGAACCAGGCGGTCAGGTCGCGCGGCACGATCATGCTACCCGACCCGGACTTGTCTATACCCTGGAGGGTACGTGGATCGAAGGCCGCGCGGAAGGTGAACAAGAATATCCAGCAGGAACAGACATCGCGTTGATTGAGGACGCAGATACCGATCACTGGTTCTTTAATCGAAGCGACGAACCAGTGAAGGTTGTGATTTGTGATCTGGGGGTCGTAAACTAGTTATATTCGGCATCCACGGTCGCCATTCATTGGTCTTGTTTGTGCGAGTTTCTAAAAGGCAGAGGGACGTGATCGACGTCCCTAAACCGAACGCGACTTCTCCCAAGTAACAGAAGAACGCGGTTTACAGATTCCTGACCCAGAACTGCAATGGCTTCAGGGTCTCGCCTACCTCACCGACGTCTTTCCACGAAAACTGCGCCACAACGCCCAGCAGAGGCTCGTACCCCCGCGCGCGCCAGAAGGTATCCAACGGCCGATAGGTCACCGGTCGCATCGGATGTTCCACCGGACGCTGTACACTGCAGAAGGCACACTTTTTGAATCCCAACGCGCGGGCATGCCCCTCGCGCAGGTCGAAGAATTTGTGGCCAACGCCCTGCCCCCGATAATCAGATAGCAGTACGGATTCAGCGCAGTAAAATATCTCAGATAAATCCAGCCCGGACCCTTCGAAAGCCGCGGCGAAATCGTTGGCGTGTTCGGTTAAAGGCGCCCCGGTTGAGGCTCCGATCAGACGATCCCCATCAAAGGCGCCGACGACAATCGCCTTGTCGCTGTCGCGGTAGGATTGCAGGTACTTGCGTTCATAGTCCAGGTCACCGTCATACAGGTACGGCCACGCCCGAAATACTTCGATCCGCAGGCGCGCCACGTCGTCCAGAGCGGCCTCCAGCGCCGCTCCGGTCAGGGGGCGGACGGCGGTGACCTCAGCCATTCGAGACCTGCCTGGTCCAGTCGGCGAGGTTGTAGTAGGTGGTGACGCGGGTGATCTTGCCATCCTTCAGGTCAAAAAACGACCCGGCGGGCAGGCGGTAGGTCTGGCCATGCGCCTCGGGCAAGCCATCATCAGTTTCCAGATAGGTGCCGTTGACGATGAACTCGGCCGCCGCACGAGTGCCGCCTTCGGCCTCGAACACAACGATATCGGTCAAGTTCTCTTTGTAGCAGCGGGTCATGTGATCGCAGAAGGCCGTGAATTTCTCCTTGCCGACGCGGATCTGGCCTTCGTTCACGTGATGGGCCACGTCATCAGAAAGGCAGGCCAACATGCCGTCCACATCGTCTGCATTGAAAGCCTCGAAATAGGTTTTGACGGTCTGGTTCATGGTCACTCCGTTGGTTTACCCCAGCGCTCTATCAGATGCTTGATGATCTGATCGCGGGTTTGTCGGTAGTGAAATAGCTTTTCTGCACGATTCTCGCCCAACCCAGTAGGGTCCATTATTGGCCAATAATCGACATCCAGGTGAAAAATCCGGGTCAGTTCCAACGCTTTTCGCTGACTGGCGGGCGACAGGGAAACCACGAGGTCGAAAGAGCTGAGGTCATCGCCCCATTCCTGCATCTCGTCAAACGAGCGTGTCCGGTGGCGAGAGAGTTCAACGCCGATCTCCTGGCAAACCGAAATGCAGAACCCGTCGATCTCAAAGTCGTTGCGCACACCGGCAGATTGTACATAGGTCCCGGTGCCATAGAACTTTTTCATGATGCCTTCGGCCATCGGAGACCGGACCGAGTTGTGGTCGCAACAGAACAGGACCGACTGCGGCAAAGGCGTCACCCGTCAGCCCCCGAAGTGCAGCACGCAGATCAGCGTGAACAGGCGACGGGCGGTGTCGGTATCAATATCTGCTTTTCCTTCCAACCGCTCCTGCAGCACGCGGCTGCCTTCGTTGTGGATACCGCGCCGTGCCATGTCGATGGTTTCGATCTGGCTGGGCGGCAAGGTCTTGACCGCGTTGAAATAGCTTTCGCAGATCTGAAAATAGTCTTTGACCACCTGTCTGAACGGACCCAGTGACAGGTGGAACTCGGCCGCTTTTTCTTCGGCCTCGGTGGCGACGTCGAACACCAGCCGCTTGTCCCGGATCGACAACTGCACGTGGTATGGCCCCACGGGCACCTCGCGGCCGTCCCGCTGAGGCAGCGCAAAGCTGTTGTCTTCCAGCAGGTCATAGATAGCAACCTTGCGCTCCTGCTCGATCTCGGGGGTCGGCGGGGGCAGATTTCGGTCATCCAGTTCGATATGCGAAATGCGGGTCATAGGAGTCAGGTCCGTTCAAGTCGGCACAGACTTAGCGCATGGGAATTGAATGGGCAACGCACTCGGTAACCGTTCGAGTGCTGCGTCTAGATCGTGTGGTCCAATGGATTGATGCCTTGTTTTCGCGAAAGCGTTTCGACGCGCGAACGCTCACTGCTCTTGCGCCCCAGAAAATCTTGCGGAACTACGCCCGATAGAAAGGCACGGACGTTTTCTTGTCTCACTCAAGAAACTAAAGCTTGGGCAGTCCGGGGCATTCCAAAGGTATTGGTAACGCTAGGGGATCGGATACGGCACCCGGGCGCGGCACCGCCGTTTTGTGTTCGGGAGAATTCAATAATAGTGGACCGCATCGGTTGTCCAAAACTGTGGGAGGCAGGCTCCAATAAGTGGGGCCAAAAAATGCGCCTCGGGCTTCTTTTTCTCGTCGATCCACCGGAAAGGGATGAAACTGCTGCCACTGGCGTGTTTGCGCATATTCTTCGACGCAGGGCTACCTCCGGGCATGGCCAGCGCGCCATTCATGATCCGCCCAGATGAAAGCAGAAGCTTCAGTCGGAACAGGTCTGCGTGGACGACCCCAAGTCTGGTAACCGGGCCACGGCAAGTCTCAAGCGAGCGAGTTTTTCGCGGGCATGTCGGGCCTCAATGTGGTCCGGGATGTTCGCAAGGTCTGCATAGAGGTAGACGAACGGCTATTGATCGACATCGGCAATGGGTTTCCGGCACAGGTGCCTCAGCTAGCTGAACTTTACTCCCACCCAGAGGCTAGCCACGCGCTCCAAGTTCAAATCCTTACACCTGATTGACTTGCCGGGCATCAAATTGAGTGACGGAGTGGCCAGCAGACCGAAAAAACTCAATCGTTCAATCGTTTTAGCCGTGCCGTGACGGACAAGCCGTGCGCTTCCAGACTTTCCGACTGTGCCAGTTGCTCGGCCGCAGGGCCGATCGCGCGCAGCGCTTCCGGCGTCATCTGGCTAAGCGTGGTACGCTTTAGAAAATCCATCACGCTGAGGCCGGAAGAAAACCGGGCCGAACGCGCGGTCGGCAACACGTGGTTGGGGCCACCAACATAGTCGCCGATTGCTTCGGGTGTATACTGACCGAGAAAGATCGCCCCGGCGTGAATGGTTTTCTGGCTGAGCGCCACCGGGTCAGCGACGCAAAGCTCAAGATGTTCCGGTGCGATGCGGTTTGACAGCGCGGCAGCCTCGTCCAAGTCGCGCACGGTAATCACAGCACCAAAATCGCGCCAACTGGCTCCGGCAATCGCGCGGCGCTGCAGGGTTTCCAGGCGCTTTTCAACGGCCTGCGCCACTTCCTGTCCGAATGCAGCATCGTCGGTGATCAGAAGCGATTGCGCGCTTTCGTCATGTTCGGCCTGGCTGAGCAGGTCCAGCGCGATCCAGTTCGGCTCATTGTCCTTGTCGGCGATCACCAGAATCTCGGATGGGCCAGCGATCATGTCGATGCCCACCTTGCCGAAAACCCGGCGCTTGGCAGCAGCGACAAAGGCATTTCCCGGACCGGTGATTTTGTCCACCGGAGCGACGGATTCGGTACCATACGCCAGCGCCGCAATCGCCTGCGCGCCACCGATGCGATAGATCGTGTCGACGCCCGACAGTTGCGCCGCCAGCAGGACCAGAGGGTTAACCTCACCGCCCGGCGTCGGCACCGCAATGGCAAGCCGGTCAACCCCAGCCACCTTGGCCGGAATCGCATTCATCAGAACAGAAGACGGGTACGAGGCCAGACCGCCCGGGACGTAAAGCCCCGCCGCCGAAACCGCCGACCAGCGCCACCCCAGTGTCGCCCCGGCGGCGTCGGTCCACTGATGATCTTCCGGCATCTGCTTATCGTGATAGGCCCGGATGCGTTCGGCAGCCAGTTCCAGCGCGGCACGGTCCGCGTCCGAGACCTGCGTGACCGCCTCGGCGATTTCATCTGCGGAAAACGCCAACGTTTCCGGCGTCAGCTCCAATTGGTCGAACTTGGCGGTCAGCTCAATCACCGCCGCATCGCCCCGGGTGCGCACATCCTCAATGATCTCCGCAACCACGGCGTCGACATCCGGGCTGTCTTCTCGCTTGGCCGACAACAGCGTCTGAAAGGCGGTTTCAAACTCGGGCGACGAGGAATCTAGGAAAACGGGCATGATCTGGCTCTCCGGGGCATTTGATCGGGACATATCGCCGGGATGGGCTGGCCTCAACCCTTCTCGGCGGGGTGCAGCGATTTGCGCATGGCGAAACAGGAAACGTCACCGCGCGCGCCGCATTGCCCGGTGGGCTGCCAGCCGTGCCGCCTATAAAACGCCTGCGCCGTTTGCGTCGCCTCAAGCCGGGCTTCGGTATGGCCCGAAGCGATCAGCTCCTGTTCCAGTTGATGCAGCAAGGCCGACCCGATGCCATGCCCGGTGTGATCCGGATCGATATAGAGCAGCGTGACCTCATCGTCACGCAATCCACCTACGGCGGCGACTTGACCCGAACGCTCGGCCAACCAGATTTGTCCCCCGTCGATAATCCAGCGCCGAATCGTCTCAGGGTCTTTGTTCGCCGTCCATTTCGCGATGGATTGCGGGTCACCCTGATGATCCGCCTTACACAGCTGGGTGATCGAGCGGACTAGAACCCGGCTCAGATCGAACACGTCGAACACGGTCGCGCGGCGCAGTTCCGAACCCGCCGGAGGCCCGGAGAAAGCTTGCGATATGCCGCGCTTATTCCGGATGGTGTGGAGCCTGACCCGATGGGGCCTGATAGGGGCGGGTCACATCCTTGAGCGTGGCGTCAATCGCCTCAACCGTCAGACGGATCGCGCCGTCACCTGCCAGAGTCAGGATGATTTGACCTACGCCGTCCTCACCCGCTTCGAAATCGACCGACAGCAAAGACATCACCATATCCTTGTCGCTGCGATCTACACCCTGGCTGGCCACCGAGAGCACCGAGTCAAACACCAAAACCGATTGGACACGCTCGAATGCACGCCCCCGGCGGGTAGCGGCGTCCTTATCTTCCCACCGAAAGCGGTTCAACAGCAGGCCAAACCGGCGCTGCGACGGCTGCCATGTCATCTCGGTCATCGGGAATACGGCGTCCTGCGTCAGTGTCGAGATCACCTGCAGGTCATCGCGATCTTCGGCACCCAGGTTCAGCGGGGCTTCGCGCCCGTCGTGAAAGCTTGCGTCTGTCATTGGCTTTTGATCCGTTCGATTTTGGCACCCACGCCTTCCAGCTTGCGCACTACATGTTCATATCCGCGATCCAGATGATAGACCCGGCTGACCGTGGTTTCACCTTCGGCTGCCAGCCCCGCCAGTATCAACGAGACTGAGGCCCGCAGGTCTGTCGCCATCACCGGCGCGCCCTTCAATTTCTCCACACCGGTGACCGTAGCCGTACCACCGTGCACTTCGATATTCGCACCCATACGCACCAACTCCGGCGCGTGCATGAAGCGGTTCTCGAAAATACGCTCTTCCAGCACCGAGGTACCCTCGGCCGTACACATCAGCGCCATCATCTGCGCCTGCAGGTCGGTCGGAAAACCGGGGAACGGTTCGGTGACCACGTCCACGGACTGAACGCGCCCATTCTTGCGCGCCACTTTCAGGCCCTTGTCGGTTTCCGTAACGCTGACTCCGGCGGCCTCCAGTTTCTCAGCAAAAGAATCAACAAGACGCATCCGACCGCCCAGCAGCTCGACCTCGCCACCGCAGATAGCGGGAGCCAGCATATAGGTGCCCAGTTCGATCCGGTCAGTGACAACCTGATGAGTCGCGCCGTGCAGGCGATCAACGCCCTGAATTTCGATGGTCGAGGTGCCCTCACCCGAAATCTGCGCGCCCATCTTTCGCAAACATTCGACCAGATCGACAATCTCTGGCTCACGCGCGGCGTTCTTCAGCACCGTGGTACCCTTTGCCAGCGTGGCCGCCATAACGATGTTCTCGGTCGCGCCGACAGAGGCAAAGCGCATCTCATGCACCGCGCCTTTCAGACCGCCTGGTGCCTTGGCGTGCAGGTAACCGTCCTTCAGTTCAATCTCAGCGCCCAGCGCCTCGAGACCCTCAACGTGGAGGTCCATCGGTCGCGCGCCAATTGCGCACCCACCGGGCAGCGAAACAACGGCTTCTCCGAACCGGGTCAGTAACGGGCCCAGAACCAGGTTGGATGCACGCATTTTGCGGACGATTTCGTAGTCGGCGACGTGACTGGTCAGGCTGTGGCTGGACATGGCGATCACCTGCCCGTCCTGCAGCGAGGAAACTTCGGCCCCCAGCGACTGCAACAAGAGGGTCATGGTCTTGATGTCGCTCAGCCGCGGCGCATTGGTCAGTGTCAGCGGTTCTTCGCTCAACAAAGTGGCTGGCATCAGCGTCAGACACGCGTTTTTGGCCCCTGCAATCGGTATCTGACCGTTTAGCGGGCCGTTGCCCGTCACCAAAATCGAATCCATCTGCTCTTATCCCTCGTCCTTATCGGCAGTGTCTCCGGATGCCGCCCGCGCCTTGGCCTGCGCCTTGCGCCGCGCCATATTCGCCTTAAGCGCTGCCTTCAGCCGCTCCTCGCGTGCATCACCGGATTTGCCTTGTTTTTTGGGTGAATTTTTATCTGTCATTGTCTTTCTCTACAGGAGGCGAAAAAAACCGTCCAGACACCCTTGCGCCGCGTTTCGTTTGAGTCTAATCACCCGCCCACGGCGCTGCTGTAGCTCAGAGGTAGAGCACTCCCTTGGTAAGGGAGAGGTCGAGAGTTCAATTCTCTCCAGCAGCACCATGATTTCCTCATAATTCTCAAAAACTTACGAAAAGCCAACTGCTTGCGCCTTCAGGTTCCCACACAAGAGACGCAGACGTTGACTCCAGCCTTGCTGGCACCAGTCAACAACAAATAAAACGGGATTTACTGCGCTGTAGTGCACGTTCCAACGGACCTGAACACGCCGCGTTGTAGCCAGACGTGCGGATTCGACAGCCAGAAACCGATCAAGGTCTGAATTTCCGAATGGGGGCAGACAATCCGGACGACTACTTCTCTGACGGATCGCTTTCAGCGTAGTCTCGCAGGCGGTCGACATCTGCGATCTCGGCGTGGTTGCGGTTGATCTTCACACCAACAGTCTTGAGCCGCGAAAAGGCGCGGCTCAGGCTTTCCGGCTTCATGCCCAGACGCCCGGCAATCAGCATCTTGTCATAGGGCAGTTCCACGTCGCAAGCATGGGCATCGGTATCGCACAGGCTCAGCAAGAACTCGGCCACCCGCTGCGCGCCTGTCTGGGCCTTTAGTTGTTCCAGTTGCGCCACCAGCGCATGCAGATGGGTAAAGGTCGAGGCCAAGATCGATACTCCGATCTCGGGGTCTTCCTTCATCAGCGACAGCAACAACGGGCTGGGGATATGCATGATTTCGCAGGCCGACACCGCCTCGGCAGAGACAGGATAGGGAACGTTCCTCAGCGCAACCGCTTCACCAAAGCTTTCGCCGCGGGTAAAGACACTCACCACCGCCTCGGCCCCGGTGGGCGACATGCGGAACAGCTTGACCCAACCCGCCAGCACCACGTGTACGGCCTTGGCCTTTTCTTCCTGCAGGAAAATCGTCTCGCCGCGATCATAGCTGCGCCAGATCGCATGACTGAGCAGAGTATCAACATGCTGATCCGGCAAGCTCTTGAGCAGGAGCGATTGCCGCGCGATTGCTTTTTGCGCTTCGTGAGCCAAGAAGGTTCCCCTTTTCCCTAGTCGATCTTCTGACCGGTACATCCTTCGGGTTCAGGCTATGCCAAAGCTGCGCCCAACGCACCAGTCTTTTCCGAGGTCAACTTGACAATAGTCATGTCGCATTGAGTACGACGCGCCTAATCTCGCACCAAAGCCAGTATTCCGGGGAGCCAGAAAGATGGACTACGAGCGATTTTTCAGCCAAAGCCTCGATAGTTTGCGGGAAGAAGGAAACTATCGCGTCTTCATCGATCTGCAACGTCGCTGCGGATCCTTCCCAAATGCGCGCCAAACCGACGGACCGGTGCAGCGGGACGTGCGGATCTGGTGCTCGAACGATTACCTGGGCATGGGTCAACACCCTGCCGTGATTTCAGCCATGCATGACGCGCTGGACCGCTGCGGCGCAGGCGCGGGTGGCACGCGGAACATCTCAGGCACCACCCATGATCACGTACTGCTGGAATCCGAACTGGCTGATCTGCACGGCAAAGAAGCCGCGCTGCTGTTCACCTCGGGATATGTTTCGAACTGGGCCGCCCTTGGCACCCTTGCTTCTAAAATCCCCGGACTGATTGTGTTTTCAGATGCCCTGAACCACGCCTCGATGATCGAAGGTATCCGCCACTCACGCGCTCAAAAGGTCATCTGGAAACACAACGATCTTGAGGATCTTGAGGCGAAATTGGCCGCCGCTGATCCCGATGCGCCAAAGATGATCGCATTTGAGTCGGTCTATTCAATGGACGGAGACATCGCGCCGATCAAAGAGATTTGTGATCTGGCAGACAAATACGGCGCCATGACCTATCTGGATGAGGTCCACGCCGTAGGTCTGTATGGTCCGCGTGGCGGCGGCATTGCCGAACGCGAAGGTCTGATGGATCGCCTGACCGTGATCGAAGGCACGCTTGGCAAAGCCTTCGGTGTGGTAGGTGGCTATATCGCCGCTACGGCCGCGCTGTGTGATTTTGTACGCAGCTTTGCCAGCGGGTTCATCTTTACCACCGCCCTGCCCCCGTCAATCGCGGCTGGCGCTGCGGCCTCAATTCGGCATCTGAAACAGTCGAGCACCGAACGCGATCTGCAAAAAGCCCGCGTGGCGCAGGTACGCGCCCGTCTGGACGCCGAGGGCATCCCGCATCTGCCAAACCCCAGCCACATCATTCCCGTGATGGTCGGTGATCCAGTCAAATGCAAATTCATTTCGGACACGCTGCTGGAAGAGTTCGGCATCTACATCCAGCCGATCAACTACCCTACCGTTCCCAAAGGAACCGAGCGCCTGCGGATCACTCCGTCTCCGGTTCACACCGATGCCGATATCGACCATCTGGTCAATGCGCTGTCGGCCCTGTGGCAACGGTGCCAGATCGCGCGCCTGCCGATGGCTGCCCAATAACCAAAGCGCCCCTTGCTTGGAAACCTGCCGCCCTTTCAGGGCGGCTTTTTTCTTTCTCAGATCAGGTAGAGGCCGAAGATCAGCACCGCAAACCCCGTCAGAACCATGGTGAAGCCGCGCAGCCAAGACGGACTGGCAGCAAGGTCCAGGTATCGGGCTAGGATTATGCGGGATTTGGCCAGCGCAAAAATCAGAATCCCACCGCCCAGAACCTCAGACGGCAACGGCATCGTGGTCAACACCGCCGACCCAAGGCTTAGCACTAGAAGAGCAAGCCAGGCCCGTGTGAGAGTGTTTGCGATCATGTCCCTCATCCCAGCAGATAGATAACGGGGAACAGCATGATCCAGACCAGATCAACCATGTGCCAGAACTGGGCACCTGCCTCGATATTGCGGGGATCATCCCGCCACGAGACCAACAGCAAAATGCCAACCCCGGCCAGCACATGCGCGGCGTGAAAACCGGTCAGCAGGTAATAAAACAGAAAGAACGGGTGCGTTTCGTATCCGATCCCCTGTGCCGCTTTGTCCGCGTACTCCGTGCCTTTTATGATCAGGAATACCACGCCCAGCAGAGCAGCCCCAAGCAAGGCCAAACGCGCCGCTCCGCGCCGGGCAGCCTGCCGCCAGTGCAGGGCCTGCGCCGCCAGATAGCCAGACGTGACCAGAACAGCGGTGTTGAACGCCGCGCCCGTGCGGTGCAAATGCGACTGCGCCTCGGCAAAGCCCGCCGGATCAGTCAGGCGCACCCCCATGAATGCGATCATCCCGGCACCGAACACCAGCAGTTCCGAGACGATCAGAACCCACATCAGCAACTCGCCCGGAAGCTCGTCGATCAGAGAGGCATCGCTCATGCGCCAACCAATTGGCGGTAGATCTGCGGCAAGGCCATTGTCAGACGGTGCGGATCGGGGATGACAGCAAAACCGCCTTGCCCGAACATACGGGGGAACCAACTTTTGCCGGTTTTATCGATGGTTACGCCAAAGACCGATTGTCCGGCCCGGCGCGCCTCAAGAACAGCCTGGCGCGTGTCTTCGATGCCGTGGCGGCCCTCGTAATGGTCCAGATCGTTCGGTTTGCCGTCGGTGATCACCAGCAGCAGGCGGCGCTTTCGGGATTGCTTGGCCAGATCGGCAGAACAATGACGAATTGCGGCGCCCAGCCGTGTGTAGTGACCGGGCCGCAGCGAGGCAATGCGCTGTTCGACGGTGCTGCCCATCGGCTCATCAAACCGTTTGCAACGCTGCACAAAAACGCGCTGGCGTTTCAGCGAGCTGAAGGCGTGGATGGCGAAATCGTCACCGCAGGCATTCAGGCCCCAGGCCAAAGCGGCCAGCGCCTCGCGTTCGATATCGATCACGGCGCGGCCTGTGACGGCGCTTTCGGTAGAACGGCTGACATCCAGCACGATTGACACCGCCAGATCGCGCGCCACGGGGCGGGATTGCATCCAGATGCGTTCGTTGCCCTCACCGCTGGCCATCCTGTCGGTTTCGGCGCGCACAGCGGCTTCGATATCGAGCTGATCGCCATCCAGGTGGCCGCGCGTCATCACCCGGCCGGGGCGCAGGGCCTCGAACTGGCGCTTCACGGCACGGATTCGGCGGGCGGTGGCGGGGTCTTTGCCAAACTCGGCGGCGTCTTCGCGGATCTCGGCGTCCGACAGCAGAACATTCACGTGGTCCGGCAGATACTGCCCGGTACGGACATCCCATTCCGGATAGAGGATACGGCCCGACAGCCGCTCGCGGTTCACATCTTCGGGTGCGAGGTCCAGATGCAGCTTCAGTTTGGTCGGTGGCGCTTTGGAGATTTGTCCCAGTCCGATTTCTTCCTGATCGTCGGCAGCCTTCTTGGCGTTGTCAGGATCGTCATCATCGACCCGGCGGTTCAGGTTCAGGAACTCGGCCCAACTCAGGATCGCTTCAAACTTGTGCAGGATGAAACTGTCGCTGCGCTCGGCCTGGTCGGACTTGCGACGTCGCGCGCGGTGGGTCTTTTCACCGGACTCCTCGGGCTCGCCTTCGGTATCGGGATTCTCAACCTCGGTATGTTCGGAAAAGCCGACGGCGCGCAGTTCGGGCCACAGCGGTACAGGTCGAAAGTGCTGATATCCGCGCGGGGCCGCAACCTCGGCGTCCATCTCCAAGTATGCCTTGGCGCGGTCCGACAACGAGTCGGGATCGCCCAGCATATGACGAACGATGCTTTCCACCGCGGCCTCGGCCGGCGGCAGATCGGGAACGCTGCGCTGGTGCAGCAACCCCTTGCACAGTTCCTTGTATAGAGGGCGCAGACCCGGGGCGTCTTCCAGCGTGACCTCAACCATCTGCCGGGCCGCAACCAGCGCGTGCAGATCGGCGCGCAACGGGTCATCTTCGTCAATTCGGGCTCCGGCATGAGCTGCAGTAGCAGCCAGCCAGATAAAAAGTGCGCCGTTTGCCTCGCGCAGCGGATAAACCGCCAACCGATCCGGCAGGCGCAACACCTCGCCATCGAACGAGGCGCGCGGCATCAGCTCGGCTTCGGTTGCCAAGCGGCGGCGCCAGCTCAGGCGGTGGCGTGAAACCTCGGGCGAGACCGGGCGCAATTCAACGCCCGGACTACCCCCAAGTCCCCGAAAGAGGACTGCCAACCGCCCCGCGACCTCAGAGAGGTCGACCGCGGCTCCAACATGCACCTCAGGTGCATCGAGGCGGCTGGCAAGGGTGTGCCACAGTTTCCCGATCGTTTCTTCGGGTTCCCATGGCTCAAAGTCGATCTTGACCATTGGCCGGCCTCACCCAAAGACAGCCGTGACAAGATCGAGGAGCCCGCGTTTGATGTCCTCGTCATCAGTCAGAGGTTCGATCATTGCGGCAAGGATGGCGCGGTCGGTCGACATGCCCTGTGCGATCAGCGTCGCGGCATAAACGACCAAGCGGGTGGAAACGCCTTCCTCAAGATCCTGACCCTTGAGCCCGCGCAGCTTGTTCGCCAACCGGATCAGCGGCTTGCAGCGCTCAAGCGCCAGCCCGCTTTCCTGGGCGACAACTTCGGCCTCCATCTGGGGCGACGGGAAGTCAAACTCGAGAGAGATGAACCGTTGCCGGGTCGAGGGTTTCAGGGTTTTAAGGATATTCTGGTATCCGGGATTATACGAGGCGACCAGCATGAAACCGGGCGCGGCCTCAAGCTCTTCGCCAGTGCGGTCGATCGGCAGGATGCGTCGGTCGTCGGTTAGCGGGTGCAACACGACGGTCACGTCCTTGCGAGCTTCGACCACCTCATCAAGGTAGCAGATCGCGCCTTCGCGCACCGCGCGGGTCAAGGGACCATCAACCCAGACGGTTTCGCCGCCTTTCAACAGGTAGCGCCCGATCAGGTCAGCTGCGGCAAGGTCATCGTGGCAGGCCACGGTATAAAGCGGACGACCCAGACGGGCGGCCATATGGGCTACAAAGCGGGTCTTGCCGCAGCCTGTCGGCCCCTTCAGCAGAACCGGCAGGTCGTTGTTGTAGGCGGCGGTGAACACATCGCATTCATCACGCTGGGGCAGGTAGAAGGGGGCGTCAGCCGCCCCCGTTCCCATGTTTCTTGAGCCGTCCATCTTCATGACTCCGCTGCGACGTGGTCAGGATCGTTTTCCAGCCGGTCGCGTTCGATCGGGCCGGGTTCAACCATCTCTTTCCGGGGCACCCAGATCGAGTAGATGAACAGCAGCGCACCGAGGACAACGACAACGCCGGAACCAAGACGCATCCAATAGAAGACCGCGATCTGGTCCTGCACGTCCATGAAGTAGTCACCGACCACACGTTGCATGTGCGTTTGCACGGTACCGCCGAAAGTCAGCACGAAGGTCATGAAGACCATGCCGCTGGTCATCAGCCAGAACGAACCCATGTTCAGCACCTGATTGTACGGATCACGGTTCTTCAGGATCGGCATCGCATAGCTAAAGATCGCGAGGTTGAGGCAGACATATGCACCGTAGAAGGCCAGGTGACCGTGGGCTGCAGTGATCTGCGTACCGTGGGTATAGTAGTTCACCCCGTGCAGCGTGTGCAGGAAACCCCAGACACCGGCACCAAAGAAGGCAAGCGTGGCACAGCCAAGCGACCACAGCAGTGCGGCCTTGTTGGGGTGGTCACGACGACCTTTCCAGACCATGACGAAGGCAAAGGCCATCATCGCGAAGAATGGGATCACTTCGAGGCTCGAGAAGATCGAACCGATCCACTGCCAGTACGCGGGTGTACCGATCCAGTAGTAGTGGTGACCCGTACCAAGGATGCCTGAGAACAGCGCGGCGGCGACGATGACATAGAGCCATTTCTCGACGATTTCGCGGTCCACACCGGTCAGTTTCAGCATCAGGTAGGCCAGGATCGAGGCCATGATCAGTTCCCACACGCCTTCAACCCACAGGTGGACGACATACCACCAGTATTGTTTGTCCAAGGCCAGGTTGCCCGGGTTGTAGAAGGAAAACAGGAACAGCAGCGCCAGACCCCAAAGGCCCAACAGAAGGATGTTGGTGATGGCGGTCTTCTTGCCCTTCAGAACGGTCATCGACACGTTGTAAAGGAAGATCAGCGCGGCCACGACGATGCCCGCTTTGACCCATTTGGGTTGCTCAAGGAACTCACGCCCCTCTTTACCCAGCAGCCAGTTGCCTTCGAACAGGTTGAAGACATAGGTCACAACCACGCCCAATGTACCGACCACCAGGATGATCAGCTGCAGGTAGGCCAGCTTGGGCGAGTGGATTTCGCGCTCAGCCTCTTCCGGGATCAGGAAGTAGGCAGCACCGAAGAAGCCCAGGATCAGCCAGACGATCAACGAGTTGGTGTGCAGCATCCGCACGATGTTGAACGGCAGAAGCTCACTCAGGAAGTTTGGGAACACATAGATCAAACCGGCCAGCAGGCCGCCGATCACCTGGATCGCAAACAGGGCCATTGCCACCGCAAAGTAGGCATAGGCGATTTTTTGGGATTCGTATTTCATTTCTCCGTTCCCTTTCTCAGCCGGCCTCGTTGGGCGGCCAGCCCTGAGCGTCGATATTGTCCGTCCAGATCAGGAAGTTGGTCAGGTCGCGGAGTTCTTCGTCGCTGAGGTTGAATTGCGGCATCTGCCGACGACCGGGAATGCCGGTCGGCTGCGCCTCCATCCAGCCTTTAAGGGATTCAAAGGCCGATTCCGGGTCGTCGAGGACGCCCCAGCGAGTCATTACGTTCGCAACTTCGGGGGCAAAGTAGGCCCCTTCACCCAGAATCGTATGACAGTTGATACAGGCGTGTTTTTCCCAGACATGTTTGCCGCGAACCACACTTTCATCGAGTTTTGCCGAATTCTCGGAGTTCACGATATACCAGTGTGAATGGGCCGACAGGGCCAGAAAGATGAGAATAAAGAACAGTGACCCGCCATAAAATATGTTGCGGGCCATGCTCTTGGTCATGACTTCTCGCATCGCGCTCTCCTTTGCGCAGATTAGCTAGTCTGAACACCATGGCGGCTGGGCGATGGTGTCTCCTTAACGAAAGTCAAGGCTGGCCGAAGTAATTGAAATTCATCCCGCCCGGGCGGCGCGGGGACCTGTCAGGGCGGGCCACATTGCAATCAGGTACAGCGCAAAGGCGCAGACCCACAGGCCATCGGACAGCAGCATCGCCACCATATAGCCTGCGTTCAGCTCCGCTCCGATCCACCGCGACAGAGCAGCCACGGCCATCAGCCCATAGGCGACAACCATAGGGGCAGGCGCAATCAGTGCACGGCCACTGTGGCCCAGCGCAGCGCGGCTCATGACCGCCAGGGTCATGCCGCCCACGCAACCGATGCCCAGAACATGCAAGGCAGCGACTTCATTACCCACACCCAGCACCGACAGCCCCCAGAGAATCAGCCCAAGCGCCAGCATTCCAAGACCCAGATGCAGCGCCAGCAGAATCGGCTGCCGCGCAGCCCAGCGTGTGCGCCAGCGGGCCATGCGCAATACCTGCACCGCTCCCAATACAAGCGCACACACCCCGGCTACCGGCCCGGCATCAAACACCAAGGCGCTCAGCGGCAGAATCAGGGCCAGAATCATCCCCGCCTTATCGAGGACAGCGACCGACACCGGCCAGTCCGCCTCGGGCACGCCTTCGCGCTTCATGGCATTGCGGGTGAAGGCCGGTGTGATCCGTCCCCCGAGAATGGCAATCATCGCACACAAGCTCAGCAACCCTGCGCGCAGCCCGGTTTGCAACGTGTCCGCCGTGACCCCTATCCATTCCAGATGAGTCATCAGATCCGCGACCCAGATCAGGCTGAGCAACAGCAGGAAAATCATGTTCTGCGGTTTTGGGCGGCGGATCAGCTGAGTCAGGATTTTAGCTGCCAAAACAGGCACAAAGGCCAAATCGACCACCGCAACCAACACTGGCGGCAGCATCCCGGAAAACCACATGGCCATCCGACCCGCCAGCCATAGCCCTGCAGCCAGAGTAACAAAGCGCGCGCGCGCCTCAGGCGCGCCGGTCCAATTGGGCACAGCCGTCAGAAAGAACCCGCCCAGCGCGGCGGTGGCATAGCCAAAGATCATCTCGTGCGCGTGCCACATTGGTGGTGTCATGCCATAATCCGGCGCCATGTAGGGCACCGCCAGCCACAGCCCCCAAACCAACCCCACAAACAGGCCGTAGAGACCCGCGGACAGAAAGAAAACACGAAACGCCTCACCAAGAATACGGGCGACGATTGCGGGCATGGCTGCTCTCCTTGACGGTTTTCCAAGTCCTAGCAGCGCCGCCGAGCCGGCGACTTAACCAAAATCAAAACGTCGGAAAACATGTGTCTAATACTCAGATTTCTCCAAGGTTTTTTTGGCGATTTTTTTTAGTTGCCACCCAGAATTGCACCCCTTGTGTTGACTTTCGTCAAGGAGTGCTGTCGCGCGATGCTCCACCCTTGGGGATGCCTCACCACGCAAATGGAGAGTGATCATGTCACTTGGAATCAGCTACAACAAAACTGGCCGCGCCTTTGGGGCCGGTTTGGCGATGCTGCTGGGCAGCGTCGCTGCACCAGCCTTCGCCGAAGAGCCAACCCTCAGCGAGGAAGCGTTTGAATCGTCCAAACAGCTTTATTTCGAACAATGCGCAGGCTGTCACGGCGTTCTGCGCAAAGGCGCCACCGGCAAAAGTCTTGAACCACATTGGAAGAAAACCGCAGCCGACGGTACCGTGACCGAAGGCGGGACCCTTGCACTTGGGCAGGAACGTCTTGAGAAAATCATCGCCTGGGGTACCGAAGGCGGGATGAACAACTTCTCGGACATCATGTCCGAGCAGGAAATCAAAGATATGGCGACCTACATCCAGATGGAGGCTCCCAAGCCGCCAGAGATGTCGCTGGAGCAAATGAAAGAGACCCGCAAGGTCTATATTGAAGAAGCCGACTACCCGACCGAGCCGCTTCACGGCCGCAACTGGGAAAACTTCTTCGTCGTCATCGAACGTGACGTGGGTAAAGTGGCCGTTATCGACGGTGACACCAAAGAAGTGCTGACACACATCCCGACAGGTTACGCCGTGCACGTTCTGAAAGCATCGGAACACCACAGCATTACCGAGCCAGAGCACCCCGGCCGCTTCTGGTACACCATGGGCCGCGACGGCAAGATGACCAAGATCGACCTCTGGCAGAAGCCTGAGAACATGTTGGTTTCGGAAGTCAAGATTGCCTATGACGCACGTGACGTGGCCGTTTCCGGCGACGGCAAATACGTCATCGGTGGTGGTTACTGGCCGCCGCACTTTGCAATCGTTGATGCCCAGACAATGGAACCGGTCAAGGTTGTATCGACCCGCGGTGTGAACGTAGACGGCGACTATGTGGAAGAGGCCCGCGTGGCCGCAATCTACACAACGCCGAACGAGCCGACCTGGATTGTCGCGATCAAGGAATTGGGTCAGTTGTGGCAGGTCGATTACACCGATCTGGACAACCTGCGGATCGACAAGATCGACAGCGCCAAGTTCCTGCATGACGGGTTCTTCGACCCGACAGGCCGCTATTTCCAGATCGCCGCAAACGCGTCGAACAAGATGGTGGTTGTCGATACCGAAACCCACAAACTTGAGGCGATGATCGACACCGCGGCGCTGCCGCACCCTGGCCCTGGCGCCAACTGGGTTGACCCGAATTGCGGCCCGGTCGCCGGCACAACCCACCTTGGTGTTGGCACCGTAACCGTCTGGGGTAACGACCCGGAAGGTCATCCGGATCAGGCTTGGAAAACCTGCTACGAAGTGGAAACCGACGGCCCCGGCCTGTTTGTCCGTACGCACCCGAATTCGGACTACATCTGGGCAGACCAGACCAAGCACCCGGAACCTGAGGTTCAGCAATCTGTGCAGGTCATCTCGAAAGAGACCGGCGAGATCGTGAAAACCATCCAGATCACCGAAGACGAAGGCAGCGCCGCTGTTCACTTCGAATTCAACGCGGATGGGACCGAGGTCTGGGTATCCAAGTGGAACCTGTCGGACTCGAAAGAGCCCAACGGTCAGATCGTGATCTTCGACGCCAAGACGCTGGAAGAAATCGGTCGCATCGAAGGGCTGTATGCCCCGACCGGCAAGTTCAACGTCTACAACCGCTCGAACCACGTCACCTGACGGGTTTGATACCACAACCGGAAAGGGCGGGCCCCTCGCCCGCCCTTTCCTCGTTTGACAGTTCAGCCAAACACGCCCGCCCGACATACCGGGCCAGTCAATACAGCCATAACGGAGCCCGGATATGACCTCCGAACCGGATAAAAAACCACCGATCTGGCGCCGGTATTTCCTGTGGGGAATGCCCGTGGCCGGAATCGCTGCCGCCTTTGTCGGCGGCATCATCTTCTGGGGCGGGTTCAACACCGCCATGGAAGCCACCAACACCAAAGATTTCTGTATCTCGTGCCACGAGATGCGCGATTTCGTCTACGAGGAATACACAGGTACGATCCACGACGTGAACCGTTCTGGCGTGGGCGCGGTCTGTTCCGACTGCCACGTGCCCAAGGACTGGACCCACAAGATCATCCGCAAGATCAAGGCGTCCAAAGAGCTGTACGGCAAAATGGTCGGCACCATCAACACTCGCGAAAAGTTCGAAGCCAAGCGTGTACACCTGGCCATGAACGAATGGGAGCGGATGAAATCCAGCGACTCGCGCGAATGCCGCAACTGTCACGATTTCGAATCGATGATGCCGGAATTCCAGAAACCCCGCGCGCGTCAGCAGCACCTGAACGCGATGGGGGTCGGCCAGACCTGTATCGACTGTCACAAGGGTATTGCGCACTCGGATGCCCGCGACCGGGCCGACGAAGAGTATCTGGAGGAACTTGAAGCCCCGAATCCGGACTTCATCCGCCCGATCCCGCCGGAATACATGGCCAGCCTTGCCAAGATCGAGGCCCAGGAAGCTGCCGAAGCCGAGGCGGAAAAAGTGGCCAAGAAAGCGCAGCAAGCGGCCGTTCAGGCACAGATCGCTGCCGCTGTAGACGCAGCCGTTGCCGAAGAGCGCGCAAATACAGCCGGAGAAGAAGCCGCAGCGCCCGCAGGCGGCGGTGGCAGCGATGTTGCAGGCAACGTCGATTGGAACGCGATCGCCAGTGCGGATCTGAAACTGTTCTACCCCGGTCAGGCTTCGTTTGAGTGGGTGCAGAACGGCAAGTTCCACGGTGGTGCCCGTCCGTTGACCAAAGGCGGCGATCAGTGCTCGACCTGTCACGCCAAGGAACTGGACATGATCGGCAATAAGATTGTGGCTGGCGGTGATCTGGAACCAACGCCGATCCCCGGCAAACGCGGCGTGATCGACGCTACGGTGCAGGCGGCACATGATGATGAGAACCTGTATGTCCGCCTGCAATGGCCGGATGCGGACCACAATCCTGCGCCGTTTGTGGACGGCGGCAAGATGGACCCTGACAACCAGATCAAGGTCGCCATGATGATTACGGGCACCGGTATCGAAATGGGCGATCAGGTGGGCTGCTGGGCCTCGTGCCATGCGGACAACTCCTATATGCCCTTTGATCCGGGCGCGGAGGCGATTGCCGCAAATGGTGATGTCTCGGGCCGTCTGGCCACTCAGGATACTGTGACCAAATACATCAGCGAAAGCCGCACCGAGGTCGAAGTCAAAGGCCGTCGCGGCAAGGCGCTGGGTGGCTGGGACAAGCTGCAGGCCGCCGACCAGATCGAGCAGTATCTGGCCGACGGTACCTACCTTGACCTGATGCGTGTGTATGCGGACGGTAGTGCCACCAACGGCTACTTGCTGGAACAGCGCGTGGTTAATGAGGGCGAGATCGCCGCATCGGCCGAACTTTCCGGAGGAATGTGGACTGTGGTCTTTACCCGTCCGCTGAACTCTGGCGCGCCCGGCGATGTGCCGCTGGAGGCTGGCAATACCTATACAGTCGGCTTTGCCATCCACGACGACTATGCAGCTGCGCGGTTCCACCACGTGACGCTGAACACCAGCCTTGCGTTGGATGACGACACAGCTAACATAAACGTGGTAAAACAATAATTGAGGGGGCCGGATGATCCGGCCCCTTCCCCTTTGGAAAGGAGACATGGACGATGAAACCCCACCGCCTTCTTCCCGCGCTGCTGCTTCTAGCCGCGCCCGCCTGGGCCGATGAATCCGCCGAGGTCTGTGCCGAGGCCGAAGATCGATATGTCGAGATGTTTGACCAACCTTCGTCCGCAGTCGAGGACGCCGAGGTGGTGCTGATGTACAAATACAATTTCTGCCCTCGCGAATTGACCGTAAAGCCGGGCACCACCGTGCGTTGGGTAAATGTAGACAAACGCACCAGCCATTCGGTCCTGCTGAAAGACGGCAGCGAACCCGAAAGCGACCGTTTATTCCCTGAGGAATCGGTGGACATGACATTCCTTACGCCGGGCCCACAGGAATACCTGTGCGGACCACATTGGGAAACACAGAACATGATCGGTATGATCACAGTCGAACCCTGAGCCGAGGCAAAAATACAGGCAAAATCAAAGGAGCGCGGGCGCTAATCCCGCGCTCCTTAACTTATGTCAAGGAGGTTGGTTTAGGATTACGCCAACTTGCCCTCATGACACGCCCGGTTCACCCAGCAACGTCCCCTATTCGCGCGTGGAAGCTGCCGGCAGATCCGGGTTCCGAAGACATTCAGAACAAGCGAGTTAGCACATGAGCGGTAAGGTTTTTCTGATTGGCGCCGGCCCTGGCGACCCCGAGCTGATGACCCTGCGCGCCCTGCGTATGCTGCAAGAGGCCGACGTGGTCGTTTATGACCGGCTGGTCTCGGACGACATCCTCGCCCTGCACGCCGACGGTGCGCGGTTGATCCCGGTGGGCAAGGCCCCCAAATGCCACACTGTACCGCAGGATCGCATCAACGAAATCCTAAAAGAAGAGGCACTGGCCGGTCACACCGTCGCCCGGTTAAAGGGCGGCGATCCGATGATCTTTGGCCGCGGCTCGGAAGAAGCCGCCTATCTGATGGCTCATGGAATCGCTGTAGAATACGCACCAGGTATCACGGCGGCACAGGGGGCTTCCTGTTCGACCGGCGTGCCGCTGACCCATCGCGGGCTGGCGACTTCAGTTCAATATGTTACCGGCCACCGACAAGCCGACAAGGTGCTGGACCTGGACTGGAAACGGCTGGCCGATCCCGACTCGACCCTGGTGGTCTATATGGGCGTAGCCAACATCGGCCAGATCGCCATGGGGCTGATGACCGAGAGCCTGCCCGGCTCGACCCCCGTTCTGGCCGTGGGCAAAGCCACCACACCGGATGAGAGCCGCATGATATCCCGCCTTGATCAATTGGCGGCAGATGTCCGCAAAGCCGACCTGAAAGCGCCGACCTTGTTCATCATCGGCAATGTGGTGTCACTTTACGCGGAACGGCCTTTGGCGGACCTGCTGGAACAGGCTCATGGCTAAGCTTGGTCATAATAGCCTGGGACAGCGCCCGGTCCCGGCGGGGAGCCAGGCGCCTTGCCGAGCGGTGGGCCGGGTGTTGCCCCGCAGGGCGACCCAACGACCGGGCTGGGCGGCGCACGCCGTGCTGACGACCGCCGTAGTTCTGGCCACGTCCGCCTTTGCCGCCGACGCCATCGACCCCAACGCTCTGAAACGACTTGTCCATCAGGATTGCGGCTCGTGCCACGGGCTGTCGCTGAAAGGCGGCCTCGGTCCCGATCTGCGGTCCAAGACATTGCAGCATTACGATCCCGACGTCCTGACCGGCGTCATCCTTGATGGCATTCCCGATACCGCAATGCCCCCGTGGCGGCCCCTGATCAGCGAAGAAGAGGCCGAATGGATCGCCCGTTACCTGCTGGAACAGGAGGAACAATGAAACATCTCATCCTCGGCCTTGCAGCCACATTGATGATCACAACGGCACATGCCGATCCTACCGCAACCGGAGACCTGGGTCTGGTGATCGAACGGGCCAAGGGGTCAGTCCTGTTGGTCGACCAGTCCGACCGCGCCGCGCTGGCGCGGATCGAGGGGCTGGGCGACCTCTCCCATGCCTCGCTGGTCTATTCGCCTGATGAACGCTTTGCGTATGTCTTCGGGCGTGACGGCGGGCTGACCAAGGTGGACATTGTCACCCGTCAGATCGTGAATCGCGTCGTGCAGGCGGGCAACGCCATCGGCGGCGCAATCTCTGACGATGGCAAACTGGTGGCCGTGTCCAACTATGAACCCGGCGGTGTACGTGTCTTTGATGCTGACACGCTGGAGATGGTCGCCGATATTCCCACCGACAGCAAAACCATCGGTTTGGTTGATGCGCCGGGCCGTCGCTTTGTGTTTACCATGTGGGATACGGGCGAGACATGGATTGCCGATTTCGCCAAAGGCGACCCCGCGATCACCAAGATCACCGATATGGGCAGGAACCCTTATGACGCACTGATCACCGCCAATGGTCGCACCTATATCACCGGCCTGTTCGGCGAGGACGGACTGACCGCGCTGGATCTCTGGGCCGAAAACCCCGAACCCATCCGCGTGCTGCCCGACTACGGGCGCGGACAAGAGGAAATGCCGGTCTACAAGATGCCCCATCTGGAAGGCTGGGCGCTGACCGGGCGCGAGTTCGTCCTGCCTGCTGTTGGCCATCACGAGGTTTTGTGGATCGACTCTGACACCCTGACCGAAACCGGGCGTACCAAGACGCACGGCCAGCCGGTCTTTGCCATGGCCCGACCCGACGGGCGGCAGGTCTGGGTGAATTTTGCCCACCCGCTGAACGACACGATTCAGGTCATCGACAGTGTCAGCAAAGAGATCATCCACCAGTTCAAACCCGGCCCCGCGGTGCTGCACATGGAGTTCACGCCCCGCGGGCATGAGGTCTGGATCAGCGTGCGCGACGCCAACAAGGTTATGGTCTACGACACCCAGACCTTCGAAAAACTGCGCGAGATCGATGCGGACAGCCCCTCGGGCATCTTCTTTACCGCGCGCGCACACAGAACGGGGCTGTGACTGATGGATCATATCACCGACCCGATCGACCGCCGCCTGCTGGATGAATTCCAGCGTGATTTCCCGATCACCGATCGTCCGTTTCAGGTTCTGGGCAACACGCTGGGTCTGGACGAGGCCGAAGTCATCGACCGCCTGACACGAATGCGCGCAACCGGCCGGATCACACGCGTTGGCGCGACGATTGCGCCCGGCGCGGTTTCGGCCAGCACTCTGGCCGCCGTCGCCGCGCCCGATGAGCGCCTGGAAGAGGTCGCCGCAATGATCGACGCGGAACCCGGCGTTAACCACAATTACCAGCGCGAGGATGACTGGAACCTGTGGTTTGTCGCCACCGGCCCGGATCGTGCGCATGTGAATGACACGCTGGCGCGGATCAGCCATCGCACCGGGCTGCGGGTGCTGGATTTGCGGCTGGTGCGCCCGTTCAACGTCGATCTGGGGTTTCGCATGTCAGGCAATACCCGCAACGTGCCCGGTCCCCGCAAGGTGGATTGCTCGGCCATGCGGGACGGAGACCGCCCCTTGCTGCAGGCGCTGAGTTCGGGCCTGCAACTGGTCATTGATCCGTTTGCTGATCTGGCACGGTCTCTGGGTCGGTCCGCCCCCGATGTGATGGCGCGAATCGAGGCGCTGCACGATGCGGGCATTATCTCGCGCCTGGGTGTCATCGTTCGGCACCGTGCACTTGGGTGGTCGGCCAACGCGATGGTGGTCTGGGACATGCCCGCCGATCAGGTCGGCACTGCTGGCCCAGCTCTTGCCGCGCATCCCGGCGTGACCCTGTGTTATGAGCGGAACCCGGTCGAGGACATCTGGCCTTATCGCCTCTATTCCATGATCCACGCCCGGTCGCGCAACGAAGCGCTGGAAACTCTTTCAAGTGCTGTCGCCTTGCCGGAACTGGCCAGTGCGCGCCACAAGGTGTTGTTCTCGACCCGTTGTTTCAAACAGACCGGCGCGCTGATCCACCCAAAGGAGGCTGCGGCATGACACTGGACGCAACCGATCGCGCGATCCTGAACCGGATGCAGGACGATCTGCCGCTGAGCACGCATCCCTATGCCGCAATTGCCACAGAGCTGGGCATCTTGGAAAGCGAGCTGCTGAGCCGCCTCACACGCATGAAAGACGAACGCATCATCACCCGCTTTGGCCCGTTTTTCGACGCTGCTGCCATGGGCGGCGCGTTTTGCCTGTGCGCAATGGCCGTTCCGCCCGAGAATTTCGAAACCGTCCTGACCAAAGTCAATGCGCATCCAGAGGTTGCCCATAATTATGAACGCACGCACCGGCTGAACATGTGGTTCGTTCTGGCAACCGAAACCCCCGAGGGGATCGAGGCCACCGCCGATGCCATCGAACGGGAAACGGGGATCGAGGTTCTTTGTTTTCCCAAATTGCAGGAATTTTTCATCGGCTTCCGGGTGGCGGCATGATCGATGCAAAAGACAGAGAGATTATCGAGGCGCTGCAAGGCGGCCTGCCCCTCGTGCCTGCACCCTACGCGCAGGTGGCTTCGGACATGGGCATGGACGAAGACGAATTGCTGCTTCGTCTGGCCGACCTGAAATCGAGCGGTGTGATCCGCCGCATCGCTGCTGCACCCAATCACTACAAACTGGGCATGACCTCGAACGGGATGACTGTGTGGGATGTCAAAGACGACCGCGTAACCGAACTGGGTACCCGGATCGGCGCTCTGCCGTTTGTCACCCACTGCTATGAACGCCCTCGCGCCCTGCCCGACTGGCCTTATAACCTGTTCGCGATGGTCCACGGCACAGACCGCGACGAGGTCGAAGAAAAGCGGGCGGAAATTACCGCGATACTGGGCGAGGCCTGTCGGGCCAAAGATATCCTCTATTCCACGCGCATCCTGAAAAAAACCGGGCTGCGCCTGAAAACGAAAGGCTGAGACATGTTCCGCCTGACCGAATACATGCATCAACTCGTCACCCCGACCCCGGTGCGCAAACGCCGCCCCGGACCGGTAAAACCGGTGGTGATCTGGAACCTGACGCGCCGCTGCAACCTGAAGTGCCGCCATTGCTACACCGTCTCGGCGGATGTTGCGTTCCCGGGCGAGCTCAACCACGAGCAAGCCATGGTAACCCTTGAGGATCTGGGCCAGTTTCGCGTCCCGGCCCTGATCCTCTCGGGTGGGGAACCGCTGGACCGGTTCGATTTCTTCGACATCGCAAAACGCGCCCGCGATTTGGTACCGATGCTGGCATTGTCGACCAACGGCACACGGATACACGACGAAACCGCCGACATGATCGCCGATGTGGGGTTCAACTACGTCGGTATCTCGCTGGACGGTATCGGTGCCACGAATGACTGGTTCCGCGGGGTTGAAGGCGCCTTTGCCGACGCCCTGCGCGGTGTGCGTGAATGCAAGAAACGCGGCATCAAAGTTGGCCTGCGGTTCTGCCTGACCGAAGGCACTCAGCATCACCTGCCCGACCTGCTGCAATTGTGCGATGACGAGGGCGTCGACAAGTTTTACCTGTCTCACTTGGTCTATGCTGGGCGCGGTGACAAGAACAGGGGTGAGGATGCCGAGCATTTGCGCACCCGCAACGGGCTGGACCTGCTACTCGAACGCGCGTGGGAAGCCGCCTCGGGTGGCCGTCAACTGGACATCGTGACTGGTAATAACGACGCTGACGCGGGCTATTTCCTAAACTGGGTGCGTGCGCGTTTCGATGCCGACAAGGCCGCCCATGTACACGAGCACTTGGCTGCATGGGGGGGTAATTCCAGCGGTCTGGGCGTGGCCAATATTGACAATCTGGGCCGGGTTCATCCCGACACCTATTGGTCCGACTACACTGTCGGCAATGTGAAAACCAAACCATTTTCCGAGCTTTGGACCAGCGATGACCCGATGCTCGCCATGCTGCGCACCCGTCCGCGTCCGCTGAAAGGGCGCTGCGGGGCCTGTCAGCTCAAGGACGTCTGTGGCGGCAATACCCGGATTCGGGCCTTGCAACTGACCGGCGACCCCTGGGCCGAAGATCCGGCCTGTTATCTGTCTAATCAAGAAATCGGCGTGCAGGACACGGGCGAACGCCTGCAGGTCACGCCGTTCCGAGGAAAAAGCCATGATCCGGCGCATCAGTTCTTTTGACAATCTGAAAATCGGCACATTCTGTTCGCTGCTGCTGGCGGGCACCGCATGGGCCGACGCCCCGTCGGACTATGCCGAACATTGCGCATCCTGTCATGGTGAAAGCCGTCTGGGCGGGGTTGGTCCTGCGCTGATCCCCGAAACCTTGAAACGTATGCGCGGCCCGCGTGTGGCCGCCGTGATCGCCGAGGGGCGCACGGCTACACAGATGCCCGCCTTTTCCCATGAACTCGACGCTTTGCAGATCGAAGAACTGGCGGGTTGGCTGAAGTCACCGCTGGAAACCGACCCCGAATGGGGCGAGGCCGAGATCATGGCCAGCCGCACGTTGGACGAAGATTACAAACCGGTCGACGCACCCGTCTGGGACAGCGACCCGATGAATATCACGCTGGCGGTTGAGACCGGCGATCACCACGTCAGCGTGCTGGATGGTGACACGTTCGAGGTTCTGGACCGGTTCGAAACCCCCTTTGCCGTACACGGAGGCCCAAAATTCAGCCCCGATGGCCGTTATGTGTTCATCATGTCCCGCGATGGTTGGGTACAAAAGTACGACATCTGGGCGTTGAAACAGGTGGGCCGCGTGCGTGCCGGGCTGAACAGCCGCAACATCGCCATGTCGGGTGACGGCAAATGGGTGGCCGTGGCGAACTACCTGCCGAACAGCCTGACCCTGCTGTCGACCGAAGACCTGTCGGTCGCCCAAGTCATCGACATCAAAAGCAAAAAGGGTAACCCTAGCCGCGTCTCGGCCGTGTATCAGGCGCCACCACGCGAAAGCTTTGTTCTGGCGCTGAAAGACGTGCCCGAGATCTGGGAGGTCTTCTACGGAGATAACCCGCCCCAATCCGGGCTGGGTCACGACTTCCGTATCGAGGGTCAGTTCAAGAACCCCAACCCCTTCCCGGTGCGCAAGATCACCACGCCCGACTATCTGGACGATTTCTTCTTCGATCAGAGCTATGAATACGTTATGGGTGCCTCACGCGATGGCACGGGGGGTCAGGTGATCGATCTGGTCATCGGTCAGAAAGTCGCCGATCTCGACCTGCCGGGTATGCCGCATCTGGGCTCGGGCATCACGTGGCAGCATGGCGATACCACCGTGATGGCAACGCCGCACCTGACCGATGGCACCGTATCGGTGATCGACATGCAGACGTGGGAAACTGTCAAACGGATCAAAACCGAAGGGCCGGGATTTTTCATGCGCAGCCATGAGAATTCGCCCTATGTCTGGGCCGATGTGTTCTTCGGGCCGAACAAGGATGCGATGCATGTAATCGACAAGCAAAGTCTTGAGATCGTTAAGACTCTGCGCCCAGCCCCGGGTAAAACTGTCGCCCATGTGGAGTTCACCAAGGACGGCAGCCACGCGCTGGTTTCGATCTGGGAAGATGACGGCGCAGTGATCGTCTATGATGCGCAGACGCTGGAAGAAGTCCGCCGATTGCCGATGCGCAAACCTTCGGGAAAATACAATGTCTGGAACAAAATCACATTCTCGGAAGGCACCAGCCACTGAAGGCAAATGGCCGGTGTGGAAACTGGCCATTCTGCTTTATCCGGCCACGGCTCTAACCGTGGCCATCAACCTGTTTCTGGCGGGTTTGATCGCCAACAGCGCCGGGTTCGGCGTGATCGAACCCGTTACTGCGATCCTGTGGTCAATCCCGCTGGGCGTTCCCGCGTCCTGGCTGGCCGGGCGCTGGGTACGCGGTTTGATGGACGAAGCTGACAGTTGACGTCGGCTTCTAGAATTCTGAGATTTCACGGAAATCCGCCAAGATTAATTTTTGGGCAGCCTGAGAACAAATGACTTAAGTCAAGGATCGAATCCGGCGGCAGGTCTACCCCTCAGGAAAGATTGCCGAGTTGGATTCTCCATGCCCGCCCTCAACCCTCTGCACATGTCAGCTGTTTGCGCGTCCCGCGCAGCTTGTGCTTTGGCGGGCATTTTCCTTCTGCTGTTGCAGCTGCTTGGCCCGGCGCTGGCGAGTCCCGGGGAAAGCATGTGGGTGGAGATCTGCTCGGAGGCAGGGGCGGTCTGGGTTCAGGTGGACCTTGAAGAGGACACCACAGACCCAACCGCGCCCTGTCCGAAATGCGCCGATTGCGCCTTGTGCGCGGTCACCTCAGCGGCCCCGGTGCCGGACCTGCTCCTGGTGCAACGGGAAGGTCTTGTTCACGCCGCACATTGCGAAAATCGCGATCTGGTCAGCGTCACCAGCGTAAAACGACTGTGGCCCGAAACCCGCGGGCCCCCGCGCGTGACCCAAGAATTAACTGAACGCGCCCTGCGCGCGTCCATGGCGTCCACCCAAATTATCGGAGGTGCGCCGTGGTCGTAAGTCGCGCAATCCATTTCCTGCTGGCCCTTACCCTGTCCTGCCTGATGGCGTTCAGCGCCCATGCCGACAGCCTCGCCAGCTTCCTGCCCGACATTGAGCCCGCTGATCTCGCCCCCGGTGCCGATGCCTTTGGCCCGGTTCGCGACGACGTGCCCGTTGCCCCAGTTCTGAAGGGCGGAGAGACCGTCGCCTGGGCTTTCCTGACATCTGATTTCGTGGGCACCACCGGTTATTCGGGTAAGCCGATCCACGTGGTTGCTGCGATCGACGACGATGCGGTTCTGACCGGCGTTAAGCTGGTCAAACACTCGGAACCCATTGTTCTGATCGGCATCCCCAATTCCCGTATGGTCGAGCTGACCGAAGGTTACACCGGGCTTGACCTGAAAGTCGAAGCCGAGACCGGTGGCGAGGGGCACGACCTCGACATCATCTCGGGCGCGACGGTCACGATCATGGTGATCGACGACAGCCTCGTTCGCGGTGGAATCAAGGTATCCCGCGCGCTGGGTCTGGGAGGCCTGTCTCCGTTGCTGGCCGACGGTCCCAAACGCGAAATCGATATGGCGAAGAACTCCACTTACGACTGGGCAACCTTGTCCGGCGACGGCTCGGTCCGGCGCCTGACGCTCGACGTCGGTCAGGTCAACGCCGCTTTTGAGGCCACTGGCGATCAGCGTGCCATCAAGCGCCCCGAGCCGGGTGAGCCGGACGACACGTTCATCGACATGCATTTGGCACTGGTTTCTGTCCCGTCAATCGGCAAGTCCCTGTTGGGTGAGGCCGAGTATCAGAATCTGGTCGAGTGGCTGGACGAAGGGGAACAGGCCATTCTGGTGCTGGGTCGCGGTGCCTACAGCTTCAAAGGCTCGGGTTACGTCCGAGGTGGAATCTTCGATCGGATACAATTGATCCAGGGCGACAATTCAGTACGGTTCTTTGACAAGCAACAAGAGCGCCTTGGTAAAGTCGCAGCCTCCGATGCGCCGAGCTTCACCGAACTGGATATCTTCAAGATCCCAGCCGAGGCCGAGTTCAATCCGGCCGAACCGTTCCGCCTGCAATTGCTGGTGCAACGCGCTGTAGGTGCGGTTGAAAAGACGTTCCTGACCTTCGATCTTGGTTACAAACTGCCCGAGCGGTATCTGCTGCCCGTCGCTGCCCCCGCGGTCGTCGATGACGCCACCGGCGAAGCCGCCGCCAAGGCCGCTTTGTGGCAGCGCATCTGGAAGGATCGCACCGTTGAAATCGCCGTTCTGGGCATCATGCTGCTGGTGCTGACGGCCACCTTCTTCTTCCAGTTCCACGCCACCATGAACGCGCGGGTGTTCTACTGGTTCCGCATCGGCTACCTGACAATGACCCTGTTTTTCATCGGCTGGTACGCCAATGCGCAGCTGAGCGTGGTGAACCTGATGGCGCTGGCAGGCAGCCTGCGTACGGGCTTCTCATGGGATGCCTTCCTGCTGGATCCGCTGGTCTTTATCCAGTGGTTCGCTGTCGCTGCCGCGCTGCTGTTCTGGGGGCGCGGAGCCTATTGCGGCTGGTTGTGCCCGTTTGGCGCGCTGCAAGAGCTGACCAACAAGATCGCCCGGGCCTGCCGCGTTCCGCAGTGGACCCTGCCCTGGGGTCTGAATGAACGGCTTTGGCCTGCAAAATACATGATCTTCCTAGTGCTCTTCGGCGTCAGCTTCGTGTCCATCCCGCTGGCCGAAAAGTATGCCGAGATCGAACCGTTCAAGACCGCGATCATCCTGAAGTTCATGCGCGACTGGCCGTTTGTGGTCTTTGCGCTGGTCTTGCTGGGGATCGGACTGTTCATCGAACGGTTCTATTGCCGCTACCTCTGCCCGCTGGGCGGAGCGCTGGCGATCCCTGCCCGTATCCGCATGTTCGACTGGTTGCGCCGCTACAAGGAATGCGGCACGCCCTGTCAGACCTGCGCCAACGAATGCCCCGTTCAGGCCATCCACCCCACCGGTGAGATCAACCCGAACGAGTGCGTCACCTGCCTGCATTGTCAGGTGCTCTACCAGTCCGAGACGAAATGTCCCGTCGTCATCCGCCAGATGAAGCGGCGGGCCAAGACAGGGTCGGTCGACCTCAAGACCCCGCTCGGACAACCACCGGCGAACCATCCGAACGCCAAACCGCAATCCGTTTCCTAAAAAAGGAGGAACGATCATGTCGGACAACGAAAACAAACTGAACATCACACGCCGCGGGATGCTGGGTGCAACCGCAACTGGCGCTGTGCTGGCCGGGACCGGTCTGGGCTCGACCCTAATGACCGCAAAGCAAGCCAGCGCTGCCGCCAATGCTAACCTGGAGCCCGGTGAACTGGACGAATACTACGGCTTCTGGTCTTCGGGTCAGACCGGCGAACTGCGTATTCTGGGCTTCCCGTCCATGCGCGAACTGATGCGGGTGCCGGTGTTCAACCGCTGCTCGGCCACCGGCTGGGGTCAGACCAACGAGTCGCTGAAGATCATGACTGACGGCCTGCTGCCGGAAACCAAGGAATTCCTCGCCAAACGCGGCATGAAGACCTATGACAACGGCGACCTTCACCATCCACACATGTCGTTCACCGACGGCACATATGACGGCCGTTACCTGTTCATGAACGACAAGGCCAACACCCGTGTTGCCCGCGTGCGCTGCGACGTTATGAAATGCGACAAGATCACCGAGATCCCGAATGCCAAGGCGATCCACGGTCTGCGTCCACAGAAATTCCCGCGCACCGGTTATGTATTTGCCAACGGTGAGGATGAAACGCCGCTGGTCAATGACGGCACAGTGCTGGATGATCCGTCGCAATACGTGAACATCTTCACTGCGCTGGATGGCGACACCATGGAAGTGGCGTGGCAGGTGATCGTGTCGGGTAACCTCGACAACACCGACTGCGACTATCAGGGTAAATACGCCTACTCGACCTCGTACAACTCGGAAATGGGTATGAACCTGGCCGAGATGACCGAGAACGAGCTGGACCACGTCGTTGTCTTCAACCTCGCGGAAATCGAAGCGGGTATCGAAGCCGGTGACTACCAAGAGCTGAAAGGCGTCAAGGTTCTGGACGGACGTAAAGGTCAGAACAAGAAGTACACCCGCTACATCCCGATCCCGAACTCTCCGCACGGCATTAACACCGCGCCAGACGGTAAGCACGTTTGCATCAACGGTAAGCTTTCGCCGACTGTGTCGATCATGGACGTCACCAAGCTGGACGCCCTGTTCGAAAGCGATGCCGACCCGCGGTCTTGCATCGTGGGCGAACCGCAGCTGGGTCTCGGCCCGCTTCACACCGCTTATGACGGTCAGGGCAACGCGTTCACCACGCTGTTCCTCGACAGCCAGATCGTGAAGTGGAACATCGACAAGGCCATCGAGGCTTACGGTGGCGCCGATGTGGACCCGATCATCTCGAAGGTCGACGTGCACTATCAGCCGGGTCACAACTCGACCTCGATGGGTGAAACTAAGGATGCCGACGGCAAGTGGCTGATTTCGATGAACAAGTTCTCGAAAGACCGCTTCCTGAACGTTGGCCCGCTGAAGCCCGAAAACGAGCAGCTGATCGACATCTCATCGAACGAGATGAAGGTGGTTCACGACGGCCCGACCTTTGCCGAACCGCATGACTCGATCATCGTTCGCAGCGACATCGTCAATCCGGTCAACGTCTGGGATCGCGCCGATGTCACATGGGAAGACGCCCGCAAACAGGCCGAAGCCGATGGCATCGATCTGGAAGAAGGCGCTGAAGAACCTATCCGGGACGGCAACAAGGTGCGGGTCTACATGACATCGCAGGCCCCGACCTTCAGCCTTGAGAAGTTCACCGTCAAGCAGGGTGACGAGGTGACGGTCTACATCACCAACCTGGATGACGTGGACGACGTGACCCACGGCTTCTGCCTGGGCAACTACGGTATCGCGATGGAAGTCGCACCGCTGGCGACCGCCTCGGTCACCTTCACCGCTGACCGTCCAGGCGTGCATTGGTTCTATTGCCAGTGGTTCTGCCACGCGCTGCACATGGAAATGCGCGGCCGGATGCTGGTCGAGCCGCAGGGAGCATAACCCATGCGTTGGTCCCTTCTCATACCGCTCCTGCTCGGCTCGCCTCTCTGGGCGGCTGACTGGGATGTGCCTAACCGGGCGGGGGCCATCAATGAAACACTGGCGCAGGCGGCGGATGGGGACACCCTCCGCCTGAGCCCCGGTGTTTACACTGAAACACTGGTTCTGGACCGGCCCATCACCCTAGATGGGCTGGGACAGGCCACCATCGACGGGCAAGGTGAGGGCAGCGTCATCACCGTGACCGGACCGGGCGTGACTGTGCGCGGTCTGACAGTGATCGGCTCAGGCTCAAGCCATGACGGGATCGACAGCGGCATCCAGTTGACCAAAACGGCCAAAGCGCCGGTGGTCGAGGATAACGTGCTGCTGGGCAATCTTTATGGTGTGGACATTCATGGTGCCAAGGACAGCATCGTGCGCGGCAACCGGATCGAAGGACGGTTGGACCAGCGGATGAACGACCGCGGCAATGGCGTCTATGTCTGGAATGCGCCTGGTGCGCGGGTCGAAGACAATGATATCCGCTACGGCCGTGACGGGATCTTTGTGAACTCGTCGAAAAAGAACACTTTCACCGGCAACTTGTTCCGCGATCTGCGCTTTGCGGTGCACTACATGTATGCCGACGACTCGGTCGTCAGCGACAATGTATCGATCGGCAACGATTTGGGCTATGCGGTGATGTTCACGACCAACGTGAAGGTCGCAGACAACGTCTCGATCGGGGACCGCGAACATGGCGTGATGCTGAACTACGCCAACAAGAGTCAGATCACCGGCAACGTAGTGATAGGTGCCAAGGAAAAATGCACCTTTCTCTACAACTCCAACAAGAACGAATTCACCGACAACTGGTTCCAGGGATGCGGCATCGGCATCCACTTTACCGCCGGCAGCGAACGCAACCGCATCGTCGGCAACTCTTTCATCGGGAACCGGACACAGGTGAAATACGTCTCGACCAAATGGGTCGAGTGGTCCGAAGACGGGCGCGGCAACTACTGGTCCGATTTTGCCGCCTATGATGTGGATGGCGACGGTATCGCCGATGCCCCCTATCGCCCCAATGACAGTATGGACCATGTGCTGTGGACCCAACCCGCAGCTAAATTGTTGCTCGGCTCCCCCGCCGTGCAACTGGTGCGCTGGTCGCAATCCGCCTTCCCGGCCCTGCTGCCGGGGGGTGTTATGGACAGCAATCCTTTGATGCAAGCCCCTGAACCCCCAGCTATGAAAAAGGTGCCTCATGACGGATAAGGCCCTAGTTATCGACCATGTCAGCAAGGACCGTGGAAAAACCCGCGTTCTTGACGATATCACCCTTTCTCTTGCCCCCGGTCAGCGCGTTGCGCTGTTGGGCCATAACGGCGCGGGTAAGTCGACCCTGATCAAATCCATCCTCGGCCTGACGCCGATCCATGGCGGAGCCATTCGGATCGGTGATACCACCCCCGGCACCGCGAAAGCGCGGCGGGATACGGCCTATCTGCCCGAGGCGGTGTCGTTTCACCCAGCCTTGACCGGACGCGAGCAGTTGACCCTTTTCGCAAAGCTGTCCGGGGCAAAGGCCGACGTGCCCGGCCTGCTGGATCGCGTTGGCCTCAGCGATGCACTGGATCGCCGGATCGGAACTTACTCCAAGGGGATGCGGCAACGTCTGGGTCTGGCGCAAGTGCTGCTAGGCCAGCCGAAAGTGGCGCTGCTGGACGAACCGACCTCGGGGCTGGACCCGATTTCCCGTCAGGATCTTTATGCCATCATCGACGAGTTAGCCGCTCAGGGCACCGCCGTCCTGATCGCATCGCACGCACTGACCGAGGTCGAGGCCCGAACCGACCGCATCGCCATTATGCGCAAAGGCCGGATGGTCGCAGATGACACGCTGAACAACCTGTCGGCACTGGCCGGTCTGCCGATCCGCCTGCGCGTACGCGCCAGCGTCAACGCAGATGCACTGGCCGCCGAATTGGGTGGCAACCGGATCAATGGTGCGTCCGTGGAATTGCTCTGTTCCCCGGATGACAAGATGGAGGCCCTGCGCCGCATCGCCAGGTTGGGCGACGCGGTGGCGGATGTCGAAATGACCCCGCCCAGGCTGGAAGACCTCTATCGACACTACGCACAGGAGGAGATGCAATGACCCGCTTCCTCGCCATCACCCGCACCGAGATGCTGATCCTGCGCCGCAACCGCTGGCTGCTGGTCGCAACGCTGATCATGGTACTGTTCGCTTTGGCTCTGACTTTCGCGGGCAGCGCCCCCACCGGCACGCTGGGCGTCGATATGCTGACTGTTTCTGTGGCCTCAATGACCACACTGTCGGTTTACCTGGCGCCCTTGCTGGCGTTGATGATTTCTTTCGACGCCATCGCCGGTGACGTGGACCGGGGCAGCCTGTCGCTGCTGCTGTCCTACCCGGCAGGGCGCGGAGAAATCCTGCTGGGCAAGTTCACTGCCCACTTGGCCGCTCTGGCCTTTGCCATAACCGTTGGTTTTGGCACCGCCGGAGCGGTGGCCGCATTCTTTGGCGGCGCGGGGCCGGAAAGCCTGATGGCGCTGGCCCGCCTCATTCTCACATCCATCCTGCTGGGCGCCGTGTTTCTGGCGCTGGGTTACCTGCTGTCTGCCCTGGCAAGGGGCGCCACGGCGGCAGCAGGTCTGTCGGCCGGGCTCTGGCTGGTTTTTGTCGTCCTTTATGATTTGGGCTTGTTGGGAGCCGTCGTCATGGACAAGGGCGGCACCTTCACCCAATCCGTCTTTCCGTGGGTGATGGTTGCCAACCCGGCCGACGCATTCCGTCTGTGGAACATCGCCGCAACCGAAGGTGTCGCCATGGCCTCGGGTATGACTGGTGCCGCTCAGGCCCTGCCCGTCTGGGCCGCGCCCGTCTCGCTGCTGATCTGGCCGGTGCTGGGATTTGCCCTTGCCCGCCTTGCATTCCGGAGGGTCGAGCCATGAAACATCTTGCCCTTATTGCCCTGGTTGCTCTGACCGCCTGCAAGGAAGAGCAGATTGTCACCCCTGACCCGGTTGATCTGACCCCGGACGCGCTCAGCTATTTCTGTCAGATGAACATCGCGGAACATGGCGGGCCCAAGGGGCAGATTCATCTGGAAGGGTATCCCGTGCCGCTGTTCTTTGCGCAAGTGCGCGACATGGTGGCTTATCTGAAAAGCCCCGAGAGGGATGCCGAAATCACGGCTGTTTATGTCAGTGACATGGGGGTTGCTCCGAACTGGCGGCAGCCCGGCATTTCCAACTGGATCGCGGCTGATGGTGCAACCTTTGTGGTCGGCTCCAACGTTGCTGGGGGCATGGGCGCACCCGAGGTTGTGCCCTTTGCCGATCCCACCGCCGCCGATGTTTTTATCACGCAATATGGCGGCGCGCAGATGCCGCTGTCCGAAATTCCCGCTGCCGAGGTTCTTGGCCCCGTCGATCTGGACCAGAAACTGGAGACCCCGTCATGACCCCCCTCTCCCGCCGCCGGTTCCTGACCATGTCCGCCGCCTGCATTGCCTTTCCAGCCGGTGCGAAACCCGCCCCGGCGGCTCATTGGCGCGGAGTTGCACTGGGGGCCGAAGCCAGCCTGCGGCTGGAAGGGTTGACCGATACCCAGGCGGCGCCGGTCGTTGCCGCCGTCGAAGCCGAGTTGAGCCGCCTGGAAAACATCTTCAGCCTGTACCGCCCCCAATCCGAACTAAGCCGACTGAACCGCGACGGCCACTTGTCCGGCCCCGCGCCTGAATTGCTAAACGTTCTCAGCCTGTGTACGGCGCTGCACGAGGCTACGAACGGCGCGTTCGACCCCACCGTTCAACCGCTCTGGACCGCACTCGCAACTGGTGCGCGCCCAGAGAAGACCGACGCAGCACGGCGTTCTGTCGGATGGACTCGTGTGATCGTTCAGACGGACAAGATCCGCTTGCCGCGACCGGGCGTTTCAGCACTGACCCTGAACGGCATCGCTCAAGGCGCCATCACCGACCGTATCAGTGCGTTGTTGACTGCGCATGGCCTACGGAACGTGCTGGTGAACATGGGAGAAATCGCAGCCCGGGGACAACGTGGAGACGGTCAAGCCTGGCGGGTCGGGCTGGCTGGACCCGGTGGCAATGTTCACAAATCCATCGAACTGCAGGACCGTGCGGTCGCAACTTCGGACGCGCGCAGCTTTATGCTGACAGGTGATCAGGGGCATATTCTGAGCCCTGCGGGTGGTATGCGCCCAGCGGACATCGTCTCAGTCTCGGCGCCCAGCGCAGCCATTGCCGACGGGTTGTCGACGGCTTTGTGCGCCCTGCCGAAGACAGGATTTGACACAGTACTCAGGTCTTTCCCCGACGCGCGGCTGGAAATGCACATCTGATCACAAGGCCCAGTGTTGCGCACCAGAGACTGCGCCACCAAGGCCTCTCAATACACCAAAGCCGAAACCTAGGCTTGCCCAATGACTAGTATGGCAAGCCTGGGTTCACGCCGTATCCACGAAAAAAGTAGGTGGCGGAAACGAAGAGAGTCCGGACAAAGCAACTCCGTCCAATAAATCGTATATAAAACAAATATTTATGGATTACCCACCCACAAACCGCTGAAGAAGGTATGCGGGATAAGGTAAGAAGAATATCTGCAAATAAATGGGACCACACACGCACGCTACATTCGCACGGCACGGTTCCAAGACCAGCCGACAATAGTCATTCTTACAGAGTTTGCTTGACAACCTCTCGCAACTAAAAGGCGCGAATGTGGTTCCTCTAGCAGTGCGGGCTGATCGACTGCTGCAATTCGCCCGATCAGGCTCCGTATGGTCATACAGCTGTTGTTCACTGCGTTTGCAGCACCCAGCACATCGAACGGCAGCAGTGCATACCTTGCAATTGTTTGTCGCTGGAAAAACTCTCTCTGTTCCAATCTTCAACGGACAATAAGCGTCTGCGGGCCCCGCAAACTACCGTTTCTTATTGGTGTTCGTAACTGCATTCCAATCTTCCGGTGGCGGATTCTCTAACAAAACTTGGGCGCGGGACATCATGACCACCGAGGCGGGATCTCCGTTTCGTTCTTGATCAGCGGCCTTGAAGGCAGCAACAGCTTTTTCAAACTGCCCTGTTCGATAATGTGCTAGGCCTTGTTCGTAGGGTTCAATCCACGCAAGCGATCCGTCAATCCCATCCGCCATCGCGATCAGTTCGTAGACCACCAACTCCTTTGTGCGCCCAAATACTGTTAACGTGTCCAGTTCGCGCACCAAGATTCTATCAGCCGCTTGGCGTCGGGTTTCTGGACCAATCAGGATCAGTGTGTCGTAATCCTTGTTGGCTCCCTCCAATCGGCTGGCAACGTTCACCACATCGCCAATTGCAGTGTAATTCAAACGCTGCTCTGACCCTATGTTGCCGACCAGAGCCTCGCCGCTATTTAGCCCGATCCTGACGCGCAGTGGGTTGCCAGCGTCGTCTTCAATTCCGGCCTCCTCAACAGCGGCGACAAGGTCCAGTGCCGCGCGACAGGCGTTTTCGGCGTGGTTGGTATCCTTGCGCGGCGCACCCCAGAAAGCCATCACGGCATCGCCCATGAATTTGTCGATAGTTCCCCCATTGCGCGTGATGGCCGCAGAGGACGCGTTGAAGAAGGGTTCCATCATTTGAACGATTTTGGGGCCAAGTTTTTCAGACAGACCTGTGAAACCCGTGACATCGCAAAACAGCACGGAAATCTGCTTTATGTCTCCGCCTGGCTGAGTCTTGATGCCCTCGGCAACCAGCATGCGCACCAAGTCGGTAGGTACATACTTGCGGAATGCTGACAGACCTGCAGCCATACTTGCGGTCGCAGCAGAGAGGTTTGCAAGCTCAGAGAGTCTGGAGGGCCTGCGCGCAATGCGTTCGACATCAAAGCGTTCGATTTTGCTCAGGTCTTCGGCGATATATGCCAACGGATTTGCGACGACTGTGCGAACCAGCCAGATAGCCAATCCGGTGGCAACTACAACCACACCGATCAGAATATAAATCAGGTTTATCAGCGTCTTGTCGATATCCGAAAGAAAGGCAGCTTCAGGGATGACGGTGGCAACGCGCCAGCCGTAGAACCCCAATGGCGTAAGAGCAACCGCGTAGGGCACACCTTCGATGACAACACGCTTAGTCAACGAACCGGAGGCGTTCGCTGTGGGGTCACCCAACAGCTTTTCACCGGCGATCTTGGCGACCTCATAAAGCTCACCCTCACCCATGCGTGCGGGTGTGACCTCATCTGCTTCCGCATCGGGTACCGCGATCACTTTTCCATCGGCATCCAGAACAAACGCTGCGCCGAATTCCCCGGGCGTAAGAGTCGCCAGAAAGCGCGAAAGTCGATCTGTTTCGATCGCCACGGCCAGAACGCCTTGCCGCTTTCGGTTGACGTCTATCGGACCGGCAAATGTGTAGACAGTTTTGTTACTCTCCGGGAGGTCGCGCGCTTCAATCCATCCCGTGGACTCAAGGCCCATAAAGTTTTCAAACCACGCATGTTCGCGTGGATCGTAGGATGTTACGGTAAAGGTTCGCTCTTCGAACTGGATGTCTCCTGGAATGAAGATATAGCGGTCCTTCCGCAACATCCTTTCACGGATATCTTTGTCGATTTCAATCATCTCAAGCCCGCCGTCACCTAAACGATGTGACGCGAAAAAGTTCCCATCGGGCCAACCGAAGAAAATCCATGAAATATTCGGTTGTGCCTGCAATTGTGATAAAAACACGAACTCTCTCTTGTCGGCTTGTCGCGTCGCGATAACGTTCTGGACAAATATCGTGCGTACGGCTGCCCAGGCGGCTTCGGCCGACCTGAGCGTTACGCCCACTTCTATACGAACGGTGTTTGCAATTTGACTGTTGATCTCGGCTGCGAGCATGCGGCTATTGTCGCGCGCTGTTTTCCACCACAGGGAGTGGACTATAACCGTCGACACGCCGATGGATATAGCAACTAGTATTGATACAGCGATGCCTACGCTAATTCGCACTAAAACTCCGCAACTGGCGACATGAGCTTTAGTATTGAGTTGAGACAGTTCGAAGAGCAAAGCTTACTTCGCCTAAATGCTGAAAACTCACGCAACTGTTAAATTCAACAAAAAGATCTGCTTGTGAAGCGATTACCGGAGCAAGTATTCGGCTTTAGTTAATTGCCCACACCGAAACAAGAAAAAACACATGAAGCTGTTGCAAGGTTTCGACCATTGACCTTCGCGGCTTTAGCGCCTGTTTGGCGAGCGGGCCACTAAGCTGACATTCGCTGCGGCCACATTGCTGATTACTTCGAATGGAAGGAGTGCCCAGCAAGTGGACTTTTTAAACTCCTTTATTTGTAAACAGCTTACCGAACACGGCTCTCCCGCTTTGTCTTGCGGGCCGAGATCGAGAGGATTGGGTTTGAGGATTTAATCTTGCCGCTAGTCTAAGAGTGCGGCTTCAGCGTGGCGGATGAAAGGGCGTGCGGGACTTGGCCTGTATCTTCTGTCGGCAAGCTCAGGGAAAATCTCAATCAATTCCCTATAAACTTCGAAGTCCGCCTTCAGTATATGTTCACCAGCATAAAAGCTCTCGAGCTGGGCGTTCTCGCAGTTTACGATTTCGTGTTTGTCAAACATGATGTGAACATAGTTTACCGTATCACATGGATCACGGCAGACTTTGTCTCCGTCACAAAAGTGCTTAGCCGCGCATAACACTTCGGGTACATGGAAATGCAATTCACAACGCCAACCAGAGACAAGTACACGATGCTGGGGCGACACGCGGAGCTCTCGCCGATTACCGATTGCGCCTGACGCAAATCGAATTGGGGCGTGTTTGCCCCTACCGCAAACGGTACGTTTCCCAATCCACCTGACAGGCTGCGGCCCATGGTCAAGTGTTTTGACCAAATCACCAACTTTAAGATTCTCAATCAAGCGATTGCCACCCGGGGTTCGGATTCTCGTTCCCTCCGTAAAACATGCGACTTCCACAGTCTCAATGCTCAGGTATGTGAAATTCCGACCGTTCGGGAGAGTGACTGTCCCACCTGTTGAGCCCGGCGAAAACGGAACAAACGTTGACCCGGCTGGTAAAACCAACCTGTCATTTCCGTTACCGCCATTGACAAAGCTTGTGTTCAATCCGGCGTAAATAACGTCACGCCCGCCACCGCCATCAAGGTTCCCACTGCCATCTTCCGCAAACAGCGTGTCACGCCCGCCGCCGCCGCTGAGATTGTTGTTGCCCGAACCGCCGCGCAGGATGTCGTTACCCTGGTTGCCGAAGATGTTATTGTTTCCTGAGCCACCTTGCAGTGTGTCGTTACCGCGTCCGCCACTGATACTTCCGCCAAGTGCCCCGGTGTCGACAAAGGTATCGTTCCCGCGCCCTCCGCTGTACCCGCCTGCGTTCAAACCAACAGAACCACTTACATCGTCATCGTTATTATTTCCGGTGTATTCAACGAATTGACTGAATGATCCCCCAGCGAGATCGACGTCGGTATAGGTAGTGACAGTATCAGTGTTGGTGTTGGTGAAAGTGATCGAGTTCCCGGTCATGGTGACCTGGAACGCGTTGCTAAGCCCCGAGACATCAATTGTGCTGTTAGGGCCTATGTCTAACGACGCCCAGAATGCGGTGTCGTTGACATCAGCATTGGTCAAAGTGATAAAAACGGGCATTTTTCGATCCGTTTCTCAAATCGGCGGGGTCAATACACTATCGCTTAAACTGTAACCTAGCAGGCATGCTACTCAAACCCAACCTCGGGTGAACCGATGCAACTGTGTTTGAAAACGGCATACTAAATCGTCCTCCAAACTATTGGAAAGCAAGGTGTCATCTGGACTCTACGCTCGCTACAGCCGGCTTCCCACGATTGCACTACCTAAGATGTCCTGTGTGGATGGCTCCTGCATTGCAAGCGTTTTTTGCGGTTGCGATGGTCTGTCAGTACAGTCGTGTGTCCGGCCTGT
>NZ_JBXWMF010000036.1:0-53955 GCF_059609725.1 Ruegeria sp. YTSC199 | reverse complement strand
CAATCTTGTCGCCAAAACTGAAGGATTCGCCAAACTCAAACCTCACTGATTGCGATATCTGATTGCAGAAAACGACATAACCCACCTGAAACCGGCTGCGGGCATTCGCTACAAAGAAGAAAGGTTGGGTCTACCGTAAACCTATGACAGAACTGTTTAACGAGAAATCAGCATGTATGTTGCTCCCGATATTCGAGAGGGGTCGAACTGGGCAACGTTGCCGATCATGAGACCTTGATCCAATGAAGCGTCATATGCTCCTCTGATTGCGGAATGAATGGCTGTGATCGCTACTGTCGCATGAGCGAGCGCTTGAACGGCGACCGGATTTTTTAGTAACGCGCTGTCAACAAATACTGAATAATCTTCGAAAAACTCAAGGCGTCAGGGAAGTTCGGCCCTTGTCCTGCAAAATCCAACACTCTGATCCTTCAAAAACCACGGCGGTCAACGATCTGCAATAACCTGCTCCGGTGTCGATGTTTATACGGTTTCCGTGGTGTTCCGGTTTAGCGACGTGGGTATGGCCGTGAACAACCAGCCACGGGTATGGGTCTACGCAGTTCAGAAACTCTTCTCGAATCCAGATCAGGTCATCCTGATCCTGTCGATCTAAAGGAATGCCGGGCCGTATACCTGCATGAACAAACAACAGGTTTTCGTTCAGATGGTAGGGGACCAGCCCTGCCAGAAAATCGATATGTGCCTGCGGAACAGCGGCCTTGGCTTTGTCGTGGACCTGATAGGTTCGATCCCCTTCACTCACCTCAACGCCATAGGATTTCAGCGTTTCAACACCACCTATTCGGGGATGCAGCCAATGATACCCGACCAACAAACGCGCATCATTGCGCGGATAGTTCTCAAGAAACATTGCGCACATCTGGTCGTGGTTGCCGCGCAGGAATGTCCAGTTTCTACCTTCGGATTGCCCTTTTGTCAGAAGATCCAGAACCTCGCGACTGTGCGCGCCGCGATCCGTGTAGTCACCGATAAAAACGATTTGGGCATCAGGCCCGCCGTCTTTTTCTATGCGGGCCAGAGTGTCCTCTAACATGTGCAACTGACCGTGGATGTCGCCTATGGCGTAGATGGGATCAGACATTTTTTGGTGCTTTTATTCAGACCAATTGATGCGGAACTCTTCGCGAAAGGCGAAACGCACCAGATGAGCTTCGATTACATCTTTCCAACGCGCCAAATCGCCTCGCGGACCAGTCACTGCGGTGAGAGTCAGGGTGGTATCGTCCGCTTCGAGGATCACACTGTCTCCATCTGCAAAGATCACGCTGCCCTGCTTTTCATCAAAACTGGCCTCGGCCTTGTGCGACCAGTGCTTGCAGAGCTGCTGCAGGTATTTGCTGGCTGCAGCGGTTTGGGCCGCGCCCGAGGCGATCTGATCCGGCAACAGGCTCAGCCCTGCTTTCGCAGCATTGCGCATTGCTGTTGCAAACAGTGTAACGTCAATACTCGTGGCCACAAAGCTGGCCCCCAAGTCCAGACATTTGCGCTGCATCACCGGATCAAGGGTCAGTATACCCGCCGCCTTGCCCGAAGCCACGATGCGGGTCAGCGCGTCCAACACGGCCTCAACAACATCGGGGTGGCCAGCATTGCCGATATGGCCCATGTCGGCGGCCAGATCGGAGGGGCCGATAAACACCCCATCCACATCGGTCGCCAGAATATCGTCCAGCGCCGCCAGACCATTTTGGTTTTCCACCTGCACCAGCAGGCAAATCTGTTCGTCCGCTGTCTTTAGATAGTCCGGGATTGCGGCAAACCGCGAGGCCCGCGCCAGCGCCGAGCCCACGCCCCGCACTCCGTGCGGCGGGTATTGCACCGCCCGCACCAGTTCACGAGCCTGATCGCCACTTTCGACCATGGGCACCAGAAGGTTTTGCACTCCGGCGTCCAGATATTGCTTGATCATCCAGGTCTCGCCAATCGGCAGGCGCGCAACAGGTGTGCTGCCCGATCCTTCGATCACCTGCACTTGTTCAAGGAGCGAGCGCAGATCGTTCGGCGCGTGTTCACCGTCGACCAATAGCCAGTCGAACTGCGCGGTTGCTGCTATCTCGGCCGTATAGGCGTTGGCCATCCCAACCCAACAACCGATCTGGGGCCGCCCGGCCTTGAGAGCGGCTTTGAACGTGTTCTTCGGCGCAGGCATGTGCAGCGTTCCTTTCAGGCAAATTTGATTTCGACCGAGCCAAACGGCCCGAAGTCGGCATGGATTTCAGTGCCGGGTGGGCATTCGACCGGGCGGATAAAGCTGCCAGACAAGATGACCTGACCGGAATCGATACTTTGGCCGTATTGCGCCATGCGGCGAGCCAACCAAACGACGCTTTCGACCGGGTCGTTCAAAACGCCTGCACCCAGACCGGTTTCCTCGATCTCGCCATTGCGGAAGGTCAACGCACCGACCCAACGCAGATCAAAAGCATCCACAGAGTGCCGTTCCGCGCCCAGCACAAGGCCTGCATTGGCCGCGTTGTCGCTGATCGTATCGAACACCGTGCGTGCTTTGCCAGATTGGGGATCGACCCGTTGAATACGGGTGTCGAGGATTTCGATCGAGGGGGCGACGTAATCCGTTGCGGCGATGATCTCGTCGCGGGTGACGTTTTCGCCGCCAACTGCGGATTTCATGACAAAGGCAATCTCAGCTTCGATCCGCGGCTGGATGAAGCGGCCAGCCGGGACAATTCCGCCATTGTCAAAAGCCATGTCGTCGAACAGGATGCCACTGTCGGGAATGTCGATGTTCAACGCATATTGCATGGCCTTCGAGGTCAGACCGATCTTCCAGCCAATTACCTTGCGCCCTTCTGCCAATCTCTGACGATAGATGGCGTTTTGCACCTCATAGGCGTCATCCATCCCCATCTCGGGGTGGCGCAGAGTCAAAAGGCCGATCTGCTCACGAGTACGCTCTGCCTGCAGCAGATCAGCAGCTGCGCGGTTGTGATCCTCGGGGGTCATACCTGTTCGTCCTCGACAGTGTTGCGCAGCGTGCCGATACCTTCGACCGACACCTCGACCACGTCGCCCGGGGCCAGGTATTTCGGAGGATCGAACCGGGCTCCTGCCCCGGTAGGCGTTCCGGTGACGATGATATCGCCCGGCTGCAGGGTCATGAAGGTCGAGATGTATTCGATCTCGCGCCGGATCGGGAACATCATGCGGTTCAGGGTGTCGTCCTGGCGCAGTTCGCCATTCACGTGGGTCTGGATGCGGGCGTCATCCAGTTGCGCCGCATCGGTGAACGGCACCAGCCACGGGCCGATTGCCCCCGAGTTATCCCAGTTCTTGCCCTGGGTGACGTTAAACTTCGCATGCCGGACCCAATCGCGGATCGTGCCTTCGTTGCACAGGGTCAGGGCCGCGATGTGGCCATAGGCGTCGTCCTGTGAAATCCGACGCCCGGTTTTGCCGATTACGATGGCCACTTCGCCTTCGTAATCCAGCGTGTGGTTTTCCGGCGGACGGATCAGCGGGCGGTCATGGCCGGTGAATCCGCTGGCAAAGCGCGGGAACAGCGACATGTATTTGGGCTGCGCGCTGCCATCCTTGTATTCCGCATTGCGATCGGGAAAGTTCACCCCAACGCAGAGGATGCGGCGGGCATCGGGCATGACCATCTCATAGGTGAGGTCTTTGTGCGTCACCTCTCGGCCCTCGGCAGCCGCGGCCAATTGATCGAACATTCCGGCGGCGATCACCTGGTGCAGGCTGCCGTGATCGGGAAAGGCGTCATTCAGCGCGATCGCGCCTTCATCGGTGATTGCGCCAAAATAGGTTGCGCCATCGGCGGTGTAGGTTGCAAAGCGCATTAGGCCTCCTCGGCGGCATCGATGCCACCCATGCAGATGTATTTGAGTTCCATGAAGTCATCGAGCCCATAGCGGGACCCTTCGCGCCCCAGCCCCGACATCTTGACGCCGCCGAAAGGCGCTTCGGCCGTCGAGATCAGCCCGGTATTTACGCCAACCATCCCGTATTCCAGCGCCTCGGACACACGCCAGACACGAGCCAAATCCCGGGAGTAGAAATACGAGGCCAGGCCAAACTCGGTGTCATTGGCGGCAGCCACGACCTCGTTTTCGCTGTCGAACCTGAACAAGGGCGCGACAGGGCCAAAGGTCTCCTCGGTCGCCACTGCCATGTCCGAGGTCACACCGGTCAGGATGGTGGGCTCAAAGAAGGTGCCGCCAAGCGCGTGGGGTTTGCCCCCAAGCGCAACCCTGGCACCTTTGGAAGTTGCGTCGCCGACATGTTCGGCCACCTTGTCCACGGCGGCCCGGTCGATCAGCGGGCCAAAAATGACGCCCTCGTCAAACCCGTTGCCGGTCGGCAGGGTCGCTATCCTGGCAGCCAGTTTTTCGGCAAAGGCATCATAAACACCGGCCTGCACATAGACGCGGTTGGCACAGACACAGGTTTGGCCGTTGTTGCGGAACTTGGCGATCACGGCCCCTTCGACGGCAGCATCCAGATCGGCATCGTCGAACACGATGAATGGCGCATTGCCGCCCAGTTCCAAACCCAGTTTCTTGATGGTCGGGGCGCATTGGGCGTAAAGCATCGCGCCAATCTCTGTCGAGCCGGTGAAGGTCAGTTTTTGCACGATCGGGCTCGAGGTCATCTCACCCCCGATGTCGCGCGCCGAGCCGGTAATGACCGAGAACAGACCGGCCGGCAGCCCCGCACGTTCGGCCAGAACAGCCAGCGCAATGGCAGAAAACGGCGTTTGGCTGGCGGGTTTCAGCACCATCGAACAGCCCGCAGCAAAGGCCGGACCGGCCTTGCGGGTGATCATGGCGTTGGGAAAATTCCAGGGTGTGATCGCGGCCACCACGCCGATAGGCTGCTTGACGGTAATGATCCGTTTATCCGGCGCATGACCGGGCGTGACATCGCCGTAAGCACGACGCGCTTCTTCGGCGAACCATTCGATGAAACTGGCACCATAGGCGATCTCGCCCTTCGCCTCAGTCAGCGGCTTGCCCTGTTCGGCGGTCAGGATGGCGCCCAGATCGTCCTGATTTTCCATCATCAGATCGTACCACCGTCGCAGAATCTGGCTGCGGTCTTTCGCAGTGCGTTTGGCCCAGACTTTCTGGGCGCGCTGCGCATCGGCAATCGCCTCGGCAGTTTCCGCAGCACCCAGACTGGGGACCCGTCCGATCAGCTCACCTGTTGCCGGGTTGGTAACATCTATCGCGTTCGCAACCCCGGACGCACCCACCCATCTGGACCCGACCAGCGCCTTTTCGGCAAGCAGAGTAGGATCGTTGAGACGTAGTTCAGTCATTCGAATTTCCCTGTGATTCTGGCCTTAAACCGAGAAGCTGATATTGGCCTGCCCCGTTCCCGAACTTCCGAAATACGGGGTGTAGATGTCGATCTCGCCCTTGTAGCTGCCCCAACCAAGGGCCCCGAACAGCAGCGCAGTGTCGTTCATCGCGCATTCACCCGCGCATTTCTTGGCGTAGTCAGGCAGAAGTTCGAGAAATTCCTCAAACCGCCCTTGTTCCCACAGATCCAGCACGCGCATGTCCATCTGGCGGTTGAACTCTCCGTTCACCGTATTCAGACCATCGACCGAACGTTCATTGGGTGTGAAATCATGACTCAGCGAACCCGAGGCCAGGATCGAGACATTCCGGTCAGAGCGCCGGATTCCCTCAGCAATGGCCTCACCCCAGACCCTGTTTTCGGCGATCGACGAGAATTGGTTGACGGCCACAGGCAGAACCCGTGCGTTTACGCCTTCATTGATGAAATACATCGGCAGCAGCGTGCCATATTCCATCCCCATATCGGGATGAGAATGTCCCAGCGCCCGTTCGCCACGCTCACGCAAAACATCGAGGATGGCTTCTCCCAGCTCGTGGTCCCCGCGATAGTCGAACTCCATATCCGCCAGCATGTGCGGCAGTTCGTGGCTGATGAAACGGCCCTTGTGATGCTCTTTCGTGTTCAGGTGAAACCCCTGATTGGTGATCCAGTGGGTGTCGAAAACGACGAAGGTATCGACCTTGCGGTCGATCGCATCCTGACGAAGGCGCGCATAACCATCAATGGCAGGCTGGCGGATGCCCTTGTATTTCGGCATCGTGTGGGACATCCAGATACTTGGCACATGCGTAATCTTCGCGGCCTGTACAATCTTTCCCATGATCGTCTCCTCTCCAAAATAGGTTACGCGCCTGTCGGCCGGTTCAGTTCACCGGGAAGATCACATTTGTTTGCCCGGTCCCGGATGACGGGAAATACTCGGTGACGACCTCGCATTTCGCATCGTAGGCGTCCCATCCCAGCGCACCATAAAGCATGGCGGTGTCATGCATCGACCCTTCGCCACAGCAGAAATTGGCATATTCCCCCAGCATTTTCAGGAATGTGGCGTGATCTCCGGCTTGCCACATGTCCAGAACATGCAGATCCACCTGGCGGTTGAATTCCGAACTGATGGTGAATGTACCATTGTTTGCGGCATAATCCTTGTTCGGCCAGATCTTGTGGCTCAGTGATCCGGACGCGACCAGCAGAACCTTGCTGTCGCTGGCCTTCACCGCCTCGCGGATGGCCTCGCCAACAAGGCGGCTTTCGTCGTGGCTGTGAACGGTACACCAGGCGGCAATCGACACCACTTTGAAGTCCGCCTCGCGGCTCATGAAGCGCATCGGAACAAGGGTGCCGTATTCCAGTTCAAGGCTGTCCACCTGATGGCTGAGCGTATGCACGCCCTTTTTCGTGGCAATGTCGGCAATGGCATCCCCAAGCGCCGGATCGCCATCATATTTATAAGGCAGGTCCTTGATGAATTGCGGGAACTCATTCGAGGTGAAAAGACCTTCGAAATGCTTGTTCGCATTGATGTGGAAACCCGCGTTGACAACCCAGTGCGTGTCACAGATCACCACCGTATCGGCACCCAGTTCCCTTGCGCGCCTTGCGATCTCCCTATGCCCATCAATCGCGCCTTGGCGCGCGCCTTTGACCGGGCCTTCCTGCTCGGACATCAGCATTGTCGGCACATGGGTCATTTTGGCTGCGAGAACGATTTCTCCCATTTTCTCCTCCTGGAGGTTGAGGTGAGCGCGTTTCCAGAACTTGTAAGGGCAGGCTGTTACAGCTTGCCCAACTGCATGATCATGTGCTGACCGGTGGCAAAGCCGACGTGTTTTTGTTCCATATAGAACTCGAACGACCAGTCGCCGCCGTCCCGGCCGATGCCTGATGCTTTTACACCGCCGAATGGCGTGGGCAGATGGCGGACGTTTTCCGAGTTCACCCAGATCATTCCGGCCTCAAGCTTGTCGGTAAAGCGCAGCGCCCGTGTCAGGTCATTGGTCCAGACATAGCCGGTCAATCCATAAGGCGTGTCATTGGCGATCTGCAGCGCTTCTTCTTCGGTCGAGAATGGGATCGAGGTCAGGACCGGGCCAAAGATCTCTTCACGCGCGATGCGCATCTGGTTGTTGGCGTTAGTGAACAGTGTCGGACGGATGAAGTATCCCTCATCACCCAGTTTCACACCACCGGCTGCAACAGTCGCGCCGTCCTCTTTGGCGATGCCGAAATAGCTGGTGACCTTGTTGTAATGCTCTTCGGTTACCAGCGGGCCGATTTCGGTCGCCGGGTCCAGAGGGTGGCCAACCTTGATGTTGTTGACGCGTTCGATCAGCTTGGCCTCGAACTCTTCCTTTATGCTGTCCTGCACCAGTAGGCGCGAGGACGAGGTGCAGCGCTCGCCGTTGATCGAGTAGATCATGAAGATCACTGCATCCAGCGCGCGGTCCAGATCGGCGTCATCGAACACGATGACCGGGTTTTTGCCACCCAGTTCCAAGTGCATCCGCTTCAACGTGTCCGCACCCTGCTTGGTGATGATGCTACCGGTGCGGCTTTCGCCGACAAACGCGATGGCCTTGATCAGCGGATGCTCAGTCAGCGCCTTGCCCGCATCCGGGCCAAAGCCGTTTACAGTGTTCAGCACACCCTTGGGCAGACCGGCCTCTTCGGCGATTTCGACCAAAAGGCGTGCTGACAAGGGCGAGTCTTCGGCCGGTTTATGGACCACCGTACAGCCTGCGGCCAAAGCGGGTGCTATCTTCCAGGTCGACAGCATGAACGGCGTGTTCCACGGGGTGATCACGCCGACCGGCCCGATCGGCACTCGTGTGGTGATATTCATAAGAGTCGGCGATTTCAGATGCTGACCGTCCCGCGCCTGCACCACCTGATCCGCAAAAAAGCGGAAGTTCTCAGCCCCACGCAGGGCCGCCTTGGACATAAAGCGCAGGGTCTGACCCGTGTCCCAGCATTCGCACAGCGCAATTTCCTCGGCGCGCGCTTCTATCGCATCGGCCACGTTCAATAAAATGCGGCGGCGCTCGGTGGCGGGCATGTCGAGCCATTCGGCAAAGGCCGCATTGGCCGCTTTAGCTGCGGTGTCGATGTCATCCGCCGTGCCGTGGGCAACGTCGCAGATCACCGACTTGTCGACCGGTGAGGTAGTTTGAAACACACCGCCAGACCCGGCAACGTCTTCGCCCCCGATACGGTTCTTGATGCCCGTCTTTTCAAACCGCGCCAGAAATCCCGCCAGTTTCTCGATGTTTGTGTCCAGTGCGCTCATGGTTCAGGTCTCCTGCGTGGACGCGCCAAGGTGATCGCGGATTGTACCGGTCTTGGGCGAAAGCTTCGGGTCGATGTCACGCATCTCAAGCGAGAGTGCGATGGAATACTGCGAGAAGGCGGGGGCCAGATAAACTCTGACCGCCTCGAAAATCCGCTGCGTGGCATCCTGCTTGACGTCGTCGGGCCGACCTGCGCGCAGACGGACCGAGATATCGATGAAGCCGTGCGCCGGGTTGCCGTCTGCAATGGCATAGTGATCAACCCGTACGGCACGAACACGAATGCCTGGCATCGGAAAGCTGTCGATTTCAGCAGCCGTTGCTCGTATACACTCGCACAGGCCGCCCATGTCGACGCTATCCTCCAGATTTCCGGAATATTCGACGTGAAAATGTGGCATGTGCTCGCTCCCATTAATTAACATGTTTAGTATTTTGCGGCCACGCTGTCAAGAACTTGTCTTGTTAATCTTTGCAATTTCAGAATTGGCGCTTTAGAAGGCGGCATGAGCACGCAAAGCCACACAAAAAGTACAGCCCGATCCCTTCCGATTGCACTGTTACGCGCGCGGGAAACCGTTATGGCACCAATCCGGGACATGCTTCACGACATACAACTAACCGAACAAAAGTGGCGTATCCTGAGGGTTTTGGACGAGCTGGGCGAAGTCGAGCAAAGCACGATCGCCCACGAAGCCTGCCTGCTGCTGCCAAGCCTCACCCGTATTCTGCGCACGATGGAGGCCGAGGGCCAAATCACCCGCCGACAGGACAACGAGGACAAGCGACGCACCATGGTTTGTATCACCGATGCGGGCCGCTCGGTTCTGGAAAACAACCTCGCCACGTCGCTGGCGATCTCCAGCAATATCGAGGCCCAGATGGGCCGCGAGAAACTGGATCAATTGCTGGACCTGCTTGAAGAGTTGCAGGCGGTCAAAGTTTGAATCGGCTTCCGGCTCACTGAAGGATCGGATGCGGCCCTGCCCGTTGCGGACAGGGCCACTTGCACGGTCACAGAGTGGCGAGACCCGTATCCAATGCCGACAGGATCTTGGCCACATCATCGGACGTGATGATCAGGGGCGGAGACAGGATGATGTTGTTCCCGGACACGCGCACCATCACACCGTCTTCGTAAGCCGCTTTCTGAACCTGCAGCGGCAGGTGCTTGGCTATAGGTGCCTTGGTCGCACGGTCTGAGACCAGCTCCAGCGCACACATCAACCCCTCGCCTCCGCGCACATCTCCGATCACGTCGTATTTCTCAGCCAGCTTTTGCAGCCCGGCAAACAACTCATCCCCGCGCGCGGCGGCGTTTTCCCAAAGGCGCAGACGCTTGATCTCGGATAGTGCGGCCAGGGCCGCCGCTGCACCGACCGGGTGACCGGAATAGGTATAGCCTTGATCCACCGACGCCTTGCCGGTTGTGTCACTTTCAAACACTTCGGCGACCGCCCCCGAGATCATCACCGCTCCAAAGGGGAAATAGCCATTGGTGATCGCCTTGGCCGTGGTCATGATATCGGGCTGCACACCCCAATGCCGCGCACCGCTTTCACTGCCAGTGCGACCAAAGGCTGTGATGATCTCGTCCGAGATCAGCAGAACACCGTGTTTCGAGCAGACCTCTCGCACCATGGGCATGAAGCTCTTGTGCGGCGGGATAACCCCCCCTGCCCCCAGAACCGGCTCCATGATAAAGGCGGCAACGGTATTTGCCCCCTGAAATGCAATCTCGGCCTCAAGCGCTTTGACGCAGAGCTGCGCCAGGCGTTCGGGATCGGTCTCATCAAACGGGTTGCGATAGGTCCAGGGGGCGGGCACATGAAAGCAACCTGGCATCATCGGCTCATAAATCGCGCGAAACTTTTGATTTCCGTTGACCGAGGCCGCAGCGAAATGGGTGCCATGATAACCCTGCTTCAGGCTGATGAACTTGGTTCGCCCGGCCTCGCCGCGCACCTTGTGGTACTGCCGCGCCAGTTTCAGAGCTATTTCAACCGAATCCGAGCCACCCGAGGTAAAGAATGCACGAGTCAGGCCGTCGGGTTCGAAGAACTGCGCCAGTTCATAAGATAGCTCAATCGCCTTGTCGTTGCTGGTTCCGCGAAAGGTCGAATAGTAGGGCAGTGCATTCAGTTGATCGGCGATTGCCTGTTTCACCGGCTCACAGGAATAGCCCAGATTGACGTTCCAAAGCCCCCCGACCGCGTCCAGCGCCTTGTGACCATCGACATCAGTAATGCTGACACCTTCGCCGCCATTCAGAATGGTCGGCGGGTTCTTCTGACTGTCGGCGGGGTGCGCCATCGGGTGCCAGAAATAACGCGCGTTGTTTTCTTTCAGAAAGTTCGAGTCCTTCATGTCTCGGGTCTCCGGGGTTTGTGTCCACCCGCTCAAGGATGGAATTCGGTTGGAAAAGTGTCGGGGAGCTGACCGCCGAAGTTTGCGGTAAGGTCAGTTGTGAGAGCGTGCAGGGTAGTCAGTATTTCGGGCAACCGTTCGTCTCCGGCGCGACCTTCGGGAACGGCAATCGCTATGGTTCCCAGCGCCACCTGATCAATGCCGAATATAGGCGCCGCATAGCCATAGACACCATTCTCATAGCTTCCATTGCTGTTGGCCCAACCAGATTGGCTGATTGTCGCGATCCGCTCTTTAATCTCAGCCGGGTCAGTCAGCGTGGTTTCCGTGTATCGCGATTGCTTTTCCTGTCCGAGACGGTCCAGCAAAAAGGGCGGGCCAAAGCTGAGCATGCACAGGCCCGAAGCGGTCGCATTGATCGGAAGAAGCTCGCTGGGATCAAGGCTGACTCGAACGCTGTGTCGTGTCGTTTCAACCACCAGGGCGGTTTGCAGCGCATCCTTTTCCAGCAGTGAAAGGTGAAGGCTTTCTCCAACCTCCCGCATGGCGGCCTGCATTCTTTGACGGGCACTTTCTATCCCGGGACGGGCGATTTGACGCAACGCCGCCAGACGCAGCGCGGCGGGTCCGACCGCATAGGATTTGGTCATGGGGTTTTGCTCGATCAGCCCGTACTCTTCGAGCGCCCGCAGATGACGCAGCGCGGTGGCTTTGTTCAATCCGGACAACCGCGCAAACTGACTCAGCCCAATTTCTGGCCGGGCGTTTGAAAAGTAGTTGAGCATTTTCAGGGCGTTCAGGGCAGTACCCATATGATTCACATCCTCCCGTTAAGGTATTACTTGACAGAACTCACTTAACAAAGCAACATTATTATTGTTAACGCGGATCAAATAATGAACCACTGACGGGAGGTGTCAATGAAGAAAGTTCTAACAGCCGCAGCACTTGTTGTTTCTGCAACCGCCGCACTGGCCGAGTATCCGGAGAAGCCAGTCTCTTTTGTCGTTCCCTGGCCCCCGGGTGACCTGGAAGACGTGTTGACGCGTCTAATCGCGGACGAGTTCCAAGCTATGTACGACGTACCCGCCGCAGTCGTGAACAAGCCCGGCGGCGGTGGTGGCCCCTTCCCCGGCGCTGTCGAGGTCGCAACTGCTCCGGCAGATGGCTACACGATCGGCTCTTTCGTCATCGGTGTACCGGTCATAGGCCCGGAAATTGGCATTCCTGAACTCAACCCCAACCCATTCGAACCGATTGGCATCTTTCTGACCTACCCGTTCGTAATCGCCTCCAGCAAAGACGCGCCTTTCTCGACCTGGGAGGAACTGGTGGCACATGGTAAGGAAAACGACTTGGCGCTCGGTCACTTCGGCTCGGTTCTGCCGCCCACACAAGTGACCTTCGCGGCCGCAGTCAGCAGCGGCTTTGATTTCGCCAGCGAAGCTGCATTTGACGCGCTGGACTGCAACACCTTGGCTTCAGGCGACGTGGACGTGATCAACACGACGCTTCAGCTCGTACTTCCTTGCTTGGATCAGGTGAATGTTCTGGCAAGCATCGGCGGTGAGCGGATTTCGCTGGTCCCAGACACTCCGACCATTGTCGAGCTTAACCCCGAACTACCTTTGGCGCTGTGGAACGGGCTGTTTGTCCACAAAGACACTCCGGCAGAGGCGCGCGAAAAGATCACGGCGGCAGCGCAGAAAGCGCTGAACTCTGACAAGGCCAAGCAACTTGCCGCAGAAACCGGTGCGCTAATCTACTGGCAGGACCCGGATGCCTCGAAAGCGCAGATCGAACAGGACAAAGCCTCCTTCTCCAAAATCGAAGAGATTCTAGGCGAATAACGCGAAACTGGCCCGGCACATTAAAAAGTTGTCGGGCCTTTTTCTATCCAACAGGAGGCCAAAATGATCGCAAAGACATTGCAAGACATGTTCAAACGATACCGCCGACCCGGCGATGTTGTTTTTGCATTAGCTTTTCTGGTTTTTGCCGTTTTCCTTCTGACCCAAATGGGCGAACAGACCGAAGTTGTCAAACGCACCAAATGGTTTGCGCAACCCGGCTTCTGGCCGAAAGTCTCGCTTTGGGCAATGTTCCTGTTTGCCTTTCTGCACTGGCTCAGCTCGGCCATGTCAGACCGTATTCCGGGTCGCTGGCCCGAAGTCGCGTTCTGGTTTCGGTCCTTTGAATACGTTGCCTATTTTCTGATCTATGTCGCGGTTGTTCCGCTTTTGGGATACCTGCCGGCGTCCGTTTTATTCGCGGTTTTCCTTGCAGTTCGAACCGGGTTCCGAAGCGCCGGCGCCATTGGCCTTGCGGCGGCATTCGGTGTTGCGGTGACGGTCATCTTCCGTGCCTTTCTGCAGGTCAAAATTCCCGCAGGTGCCGTCTATGAGTACCTGCCGGATTCCGTGCGCGCCTTTGCGCTGACTTATCTCTGAGGTTCGCTATGGAAACGCTTCTGTCCGGTCTTTCTATTCTCACGCAATGGCAAGTGATCGTCGCCCTACTTATCGGCTCGATCGGTGGGGTCATCATCGGCGCGCTGCCTGGCGTGGGCGCTGCGGTGGCCATCGCCATCCTATTGCCAGCGACATTCGCCTTTGAACCCATTGTCGGTCTGACTCTGTTGCTGGGTATCTATGGCTCGTCCATGTACGGCGGCGCCATTCCGGCCATTCTGATCAACACGCCAGGCACGGCGGTAAACGCCTTGACCACCTATGACGGCTATCCGATGACCAAACGCGGACAGGGGCATCGCGCGTTGTCGCTTGCCTATTCTGCATCTTTCTTTGGTGGTGTTTTCGCGATTATCTGCCTGATGATCTTGTCGCCTGTTCTCGCATTGGTCGCACCTCATTTCGGCAGCCGTGAGATCTTTCTGGCAGCACTCTTGGGGATCATTCTGGTGATTCTGGCCCACCGCGGACAGATTTTTGCTGCCGGCATGCTGGCGGCCTTCGGGATCTTTCTGAACACCGTCGGGCTTGAGCCTGTCAAATACACCCGCCGCTTTACCTTTGACCAAAGCTGGCTGGCTTCGGGCGTCGATCTGATCGTGGTCGTTCTGGGTCTGTTTGCAATCAGTCAGGCGCTGCTGCTGTTGCTGGAAAAGAACCACGCACCGGGTGAAACGCATGTCAGCGGCAACATCTTTGCTGGCCTTAAGGAACTGCTGGGTATCAAACGTGTCGCCACCGTGTCTTCCAGTATCGGTGTATTCATGGGCATGGTGCCGGGCACGGGTGAGTTTACTTCGCAATTCCTGTCCTACACCTATGCGCAGAAGACCTCGAAAGACCCCGACAAATTCGGTGACGGCTCGCCCGAGGGGCTGGTCGCTTCCGAGGCCGCCAACAACGCTGTTCCCGGCGCGGCCATGATTCCGCTGCTGGCGCTGGGTATCCCGGGTGAGGCGCTGACTGCGATGATGTTGTCGGTGTTCTATGTGCACAACGTCATTCCCGGCCCGCAACTGTTTGAAAACCAGATGGACTTTGTGATGGCGCTTTACATGGCGCTGATCCTGCTGAACGTCATCGTTCTGGTCTTCCTATTGTTCTCGACCAACCTGCTGCTGAAAATCATCCAGATCCCAACCCGATTCCTGGGCATCATGATCCTGATTCTGGCCTTTGTGGGCGTCTATAGCTTGCGCAACTCAATCACCGACTGCGCCATTGCCGCCGGCTTTGGTGTGTTCGGCCTGATCCTCAAACGGCTGGACCTGCCGATTGTCCCGATCATCCTGGGCATGGTTCTGGGCGGCATCATGGAGGTCAAACTGCGCAGCGCCATGGCGCGGGTCAAATCCCCGCTCGATTTCGTCGACCGCCCGATTGCGGCAATTCTGACGGCGATGATCGTGCTGATCCTGCTGCTTCACTTTCGTACCCTGTATTACGAGTTCCGCAACAAGCTAAAACCCCAGCCAACAGCACAACCAGTCGATTCCGATCACCCCAATCAGCAAGGGTAACCCTGCCATGAACCAATCCGATATTGACACCCTCCGATCTCAGGTTCTGTCGCCCCGGGGTCACTTCATCGGGGGATGCTGGGTCACTGCCTCGGAAGGTGGCCATCGCAACGTGCTGTCGCCGATTGATGGTACGATTCTGACCCAGATTGCCGAAGGTACCCCAGCGGATATGGAGGCGGCAATTGCTGCTGCACGGGCGGCGTTCGAAGACGGCCGCTGGTCGCGTCGTTCTCCTGCTGAACGCAAGAAAGTGCTGCTGAAACTGGCCGATCTGGTCGAAAAGCACGCCCTAGAACTGGCAGTTCTCGGTGTGCGCGACAATGGCACCGAGATCACCATGGCCATGAAGGCCGAGCCGATGTCCGCGGCCGGAACGTTCCGCTACTACGCCGAGGCGATCGACAAGGTTTATGGTCAGATCGCCCCCACGGCGGACAGCGTTCTGGGCCTGATTCATCACGCGCCTGTTGGTGTGGTCGGGGCGATTGTGCCCTGGAACATGCCGCTGATGATCGGCGCGTGGAAGCTGGCTCCGGCACTGGCCACCGGCAACTCTGTGGTACTGAAACCGGCCGAAAGCGCATCCTTATCGCTGTTGAAACTGGCCGAATTGGCCGCCGAGGCCGGATTGCCTGACGGAGTGCTGAACGTCGTCACCGGCTCGGGCCGGGTGGTGGGCGAAACGCTGGCGCTGTCGATGGATGTGGACATCATGGTGTTCACCGGCTCGGGTGAGACAGGCCGGCGGTTGCTGGAATATTCGGCACGGTCAAATATGAAACGCTGCTATCTGGAACTGGGCGGCAAATCCCCCAACATCGTCTTCAATGATGCGCCTGACCTGAGTGAGGCCGCCAAAGTGTCGGCGGGCGGCATCTTTCGCAACGCGGGCCAGATTTGCATCGCCGGATCGCGCCTGCTTGTGCAAGAGGACATCCACGACGATTTTGTTGCCGAACTGGTCAAACACGCCGAGGCGATGCGCGTCGGCAACCCGCTGGATCTGGACACGCAAATCGGTGCGGTTCATTCACTGCCCGAACTGGACTCCAACCTGGAATTCGTCGCCAAGGCCGAGGCCGAAGGCGCCGATCGCCGAACCGGCGGCGGGCGTATCCTTGAAGAAACCGGCGGTTACTATATGGCGCCAACCGTGATGACCGGGGTGAAGTCCACCCACAACCTGTTCCAGAATGAGGTGTTTGGTCCGGTTTTGGCCGTGACGTCCTTCAAGGACGAGGCTGAGGCGCTCCGACTGGCCAATGACTCGGTGTACGGTCTGTCCTCGGGCGTGTGGACGTCAAACCTTGGCCGCGCGCACCGCATGATCGCGGGTATCCGGGCAGGCGTTGTCCACGTGAACACCTATGGCGGGTCTGATTTGACCGTACCGCTGGGCGGTGTTCGCCAATCGGGCAACGGGCATGACAAGTCGTTGCACGCGCTTGAGAAATATCTCGACCTGAAAACCGCTTGGATAAAACTCTGACCAAAGGCCACCCGAATGACGCTTTCTGCGAAATCCGCCGAGCTTGTTGAACGCCGATCCAAATTGCTGGGCCCAAATGTTTCAACTTTTTATGATGAACCGCTTCATATCGTGAAGGGTGAAGGTGTCTGGCTGTGGGATGCGGACGGGCGCAAATACCTGGATTGCTACAACAATGTGCCGCATGTCGGTCACTGCAATCCCCGCGTGGTCGATGCGATCTGCCGTCAGGCATCGACGCTCAACACCCATACCCGTTACCTGCATGACGGTATTCTGGACTATGTCGAGAAACTGACCGGCACAATGGATGCCTCGCTGGACACGGCCATCCTGACCTGCACCGGGTCCGAGGCGAACGACATCGCCCTGCGCATGGCCGAAGGCATGACCGGCAAGCGCGGCATCATTGCGACCGATGCCACCTACCACGGCAACACTTCACTTGTCAGCCAGCTAAGCAAATCGAATGTGCCGACGGTTGGCTTTGGTCTGGATCAGTATTTCCGGTTTGTGGAAGCCCCTGACAGCTATCGCAATCCGGACCCGGACGGTCGCAAGTTTGCCGATGCCGTGGCCGAACAGATTTCCGAACATGAAAAGTCTGGCATCGGCTTCGCCGCTTTGGTCGTCTGCCCCTATTTCCTGAACGAAGGCTTCCCCGACCATCCAGATGGCTGGCTGAAACCCGTGGCCGAGGTGGTCCACAAGGCCGGGGGCCTGCTGATCTGTGACGAGGTGCAATCCGGCTTTGGCCGCACCGGCACCCATATGTGGGCGCATCAGAAAATGGGAGTGGTGCCGGACGTCATGACCATGGGCAAACCAATGGCAAATGGCCATCCAGTGGGTGGCGTGGTGACGCGCAACGAAATCCTGGCCACGTTCCGCAAGGGCTATCGGTACTTCAATACATTCGGCGGCAACCCGGTCTCCTGCGCGGCTGCGATGGCGGTGCTGGAAGAGATCGAAGACAAGAACCTTGTCGCCAATGCCAAGGCGGTGGGAGATCACGCCCGCGCACGGATGTCGGCGTTGCAGCGCAAGTACGATTTTATCGGCGACGTGCGCGGCTCGGGCCTAATCTTTGGGGCTGAGATGGTGCTGGATCGGAAAAGCAAGGAACCAGCCAGCGAGTTCACCGACCGGGTAATCAACGCGATGCGGCACCGAGGGGTTATCCATTCGAAACTCGGCCGCCACAAGAATACGCTCAAAATCCGGCCGCCCATGCCGTTCTCGAAAGAGAATGCCGATCTGCTATTCGATACACTGGACGAGGTTTTGACCGAAACCCCGCCGACCCTATGACCCCGATTGTCGAGCAAGCCCTGACCCTTTGGGGCATGGAAGGCGCCGAATGGTTGCTGGTCGCGGCCCGTGAAAACCATGTCTACCGGGTTCAGGCGGGCACTAGAACCTTTGCTCTGCGCCTGCACCGCAAAGGGTTGCATTCGGATGCTGCCCTGCGGTCTGAATTGCAGTGGATTGCCAAGCTTGGGGCAAAGGGCGTCGGTGTCCCCACGCCCGTACCGACCAAAGATGGCTGCTATCTGCATCTGCTGGACGGTATTCAGGTCGATATGCTGGATTGGCTGCCCGGTCGTCCGCTGGGATCGACCGAAACCGGGATCGACCATGACGACCGTAACGGGATCTTTCAGGTTCTTGGGCGTGAGATGGCGCGGCTGCACAAGATCAGCGATGCCTGGACACGACCTGAGGATTTTGCACGCTGGTCCTGGGACCGCGCCGGGTTACTGGGGGACACCCCTCTGTGGGATCGTTTTTGGGAGAACGCGACGCTGTCTGAAGAGGATCGCGCCTTGTTCACCGCATTTCGTGAAACAGCAGACCATGACCTGCGGAATGTCGAAAGCCAGCTGGACTATGGCCTGATCCACGCCGATCTGGTGCGTGAAAACGTGATGGTCCAAGGCAGCAAAGTCTGGCTGATCGACTTCGACGATGCCGGGTTCGGGTTCCGCCTGTTCGACATTGCGACGACATTGCTAAAAAACCTGCACGAACCGGACTATGACGTTCTGCGAGACGCCCTTCTTGTGGGGTATCGGTCGGAACGGGAGCTCAACACCGGGCACCTCGATCTGTTCATGGCCCTGCGTGCAGTGACCTATGTCGGCTGGATATCGTCCCGCATGGACGAAGATGGATCAGAAGCGCGCAATATGCGGTTCACGGAAACCGCCCGGGGACTGACAACGCGTTACCTCGGATAACACGCATGGACGGGAGGAAAACATGACCAAAAAGACGATCCTGCTGATTGGGACATACGACACAAAAGAGCCCGAAATGCGGTTCATCGAAGGCGCCGTACGGGCGCAGGACGCGGATGTGCTGACGATGGACGTCTCCGTCCTAGGCGATCCGGAAACGCCGACCGATATCTCGAAACACGACGTCGCCGCCGCCGAAGGCATGTCCATCGACGAGGTGATCGCGCTGGGGGACGAAAACAAGGCATTTCGTGTCATGTCTGCCGGGGCCGCCAAAGTGGTGGCAGAAGCCTATGCCGATGGCCGCTTTGATGGGATGCTGGCCACCGGCGGAACCATGGGTACCGACCTTGCGCTGGATTGTGCGCAAGCGCTGCCGATGGGTGTGCCGAAATACATCGTCTCAACAGTCAGTTTCTCACCGTTGATCCCACCACACCGCTTGGCCCCGGACATTCAGATGATCCTTTGGGCTGGCGGTCTGTATGGCATGAACTCGATCTGTCGGTCCTCACTTGCCCAGGCCGCAGGGGCTGTGGTCGGCGCGGCCAAAGCCGCCGTCGCGCCTGGCCGCAGCAAACCCCTGGTCGGCATGACCAGCCTTGGGTCGTCCTGCCTGCGCTACATGAAAACCCTGAAACCTGCACTCGAAAAGCGTGGCTTTGAAGTGGCCGTGTTTCATTCGACAGGTATGGGCGGTATGGCCTTCGAGAAACTGGCCGCCGAGGGCGCCTTTGCCTGCGTCATGGACTTCTGCATGCAAGAATTCGGCAATATGCTGGCAGGCTCTGTTGTCTCAAGCGGAGAAGATCGCCTGACCAATGCCGGTTGCGTTGGCACGCCACAAATGGTCGCCCCGGGCGCGCTTGACCTATTGGACTTTGCGGGCTGGCAAGAGATCCCGGACCAATATGCAGATCGCCCCTTTCACGAGCATAACCGCCTCATCAAAAGCTCGGTTTTCAATGGCGAGGAACGCCGTGCCTGGATCCGAGAACTGGCGAACCGACTGGAAGCTGCAACCGGGCCCGTCCACTTCTTCCTTCCGGTTCAAGGCGTCGAGGCATGGGACAAAGAGGGTGAGGAAGCTCATGATCCCAAAGCGCTTTCAGATATGGTTGACGAAGCCCGCAAAATCATGCCGGGCCGGGTGCCGATGACCGAACTGGATGTCCACATCAACGACACCGCATTTTGCGATGCGGTCTTAGCTCAATTTGATGAGTGGGTTGAAAGTGGGCTTGTAAGCCGCGACTAGCGATCTTGGGGGTATGGGCAAAGCGGAAGCTGCTCAGATTGCATCCCCGCAACTGCTGCTTGCGGCTCAGCTGCTAGTCTGTTTCAGCCGGGTGTTGCTGGAATGCGAGTAGGTACAGCCTTTGCGGCACAGCGAAGTTGATCCGGCGCCCTACTCCGAGCTGAAGATACTCGAGATCGAAATCAAACAGCGCCGCGTACTGTCAGATGATCAGAGCGAGGTTGCGTTGATGCAGGTACGGTTGCGGGCTTCCACTTTTCCCAACTGGCTTTCTGCCCTCTTCCTTCGCAATGACGACCGAGATGATTTCCTGCATTGCAATGTGCGGTCGGATACCTCTGAACATCACTTATGGACAAGGAAGCAAATTCAATTCCGCTCAGAAGCCAGATAACTGCGAATCGACTGTTTAGGCATCTTTCCAACCGAACAGAATATCCGGTCGAAGCTGTAACGGGCTTTCCGCAAACTCCGGTTCAATCTTTGTTGCAACGGCTCAAACCCACCCAAGCGAGCCTCTAAGGGAGTCAGGCAAGTTATTGATAACAAGGGAGCGGGCGCTCCTGCATCATTTAGATTCGGTTTATCGTTGACTTTCGTTTCAAATGAAACGAGATTGTTGCAAATGTAACGATGTGGCCGAATCCTCAAGAAACGAGCCGAATTCCAGCTGCATCGCGTCTTTGGAGGATACTCATGGCCAAGGCATTCGCGTCCCAGGGGGACATGTCGGAAAAGAAAATTTCGTTCACCGAGGTTGGCGAAGGGTTGTATGCCTTCACCGCCGAGGGCGATCCGAATTCAGGCGTTATTATCGGCGATGACAGCGTGATGATCGTCGAAGCGCAGGCCACGCCGCGTCTGGCCAACAAGGTGATCGAATGTGTGCGCTCCGTCACCGACAAACCGATCACCCATGTGGCGCTGACCCATTATCACGCGGTCCGCGTTCTGGGCGCCAGCGCCTTTGGCGCGCAACAGATCCTGATGTCGGACATGGCCCGCGCGATGGTCGTAGAACGGGGCAAGGAGGACTGGGACAGCGAATTCCAACGCTTCCCTCGCCTGTTCGAAGGGCATGAGAGCATCCCAGGTCTGACCTGGCCTACCACCACCTTCAGTGACACGATGACCGTTTATCTGGGCAATCGCCGGATCGATCTGATGCATCTTGGCCGCGCACATACCGCAGGCGATATCGTCATTCACGTGCCCGACCAGAACGTTATGTTCACCGGTGACATCGTGGAATACCACTCGGCCTGCTATTGCGGAGACGGGCATTTCAATGATTGGGGCGACACACTGGACCAGATCAAATGGTTCGACGTCGATGCCATCGCACCGGGTCGCGGGGATGCTCTGATCGGCAAGGACATGGTGAATGCCGCCATCGAAAACACGCGTGATTTCGTCGAAAGCACCTATCGACCGGTGTCGAAGGTTGCGGCCCGTGGCGGGTCTTTGAAAGAGGCCTGGGACGCCGTGCGCGCCGAATGCGATCCGAAATTCGCCGACTACGCGATTTACGAGCATTGCCTGCCCTTCAATGTCGCCCGCGCCTATGACGAGGCCCGCGGCATCGACACCCCACGCATCTGGACCGCTCAGCGCGACCTTGAGATGTGGGAGGCCCTGCAGGGATGAGACAATTGGCCCGGCCGTTCGGCCGGACACCCAATCAAAGTGAAACGCGCGCAGCTAGAGGACAAATCCGATGTTCGATGATAGATACACGCTTGCCTACAAGCGTTATCCCTATGAGAAATCGACCGATCAAGACGCCGCATCACCGGTCCGCCACCCTGTCGTGGTGATGGGCGGTGGGCCGATTGGCGTGGCCACCGCGCTTGATCTTGGGCGTCAGGGTATTCCGACACTGGTGCTGGACGACCACGAAGGCGTCGGCATGGGATCGCGCGCGATCTGTTTTGCCAAACGTTGTCTTGAGGTTGCTGGCCGCTATGGCTGCGGCAAGCCGATGGTCGACAAAGGGGTGGTATGGAACCTCGGCAAGGTCTTTCACAAAGACGACCAAGTTTTCGAGTTTAACCTGCTGCCCGAAGAAGGCCATGAATATCCCGCCTTCATCAACATGCAGCAGCCCTACTACGAAAGCTACCAGCTCGACCGCTTTGAGGAGTTGCAGGCGCAGGGAGCCCCGATTGAGATCCGCGGCAAGAACCGCGTGGATGCCGTCAAAGTGCACGACGATCACGTCACCCTTTCCATCATGACGCCGGATGGCTCCTATACGCTCGAAGCGGACTGGCTGATCGGGTGTGACGGTGCCTCTTCACCACTGCGCACGATGCTGGATCTGGATTTCACCGGCAAAGTGTTCCAGGACAGCTTTCTGATTGCCGACATCAAGATGAAAAACGACAGCTTTCCGACCGAACGCTGGTTCTGGTTCGAACCGACGCATGGGTCGGGTGCGTCCACCTTGCTGCACAAGCAACCCGACGATGTCTGGCGCGTGGATTTCCAGATCGGCTGGGATGTCGACCGCACCGAAGAGATGAAAGAGGAGAACATTCGCCGCCGTCTCGACGCGTTCCTGGGCAACGGTGTCGAATATGATCTGGTCTGGTCCTCCATCTACACTTTCCAGTGCAAACGCATGGACAGTTTCCGCCGCGGTCGGGTGTTCTTTGCCGGGGACGCAGCGCATCAGGTGTCGCCCTTTGGCGCACGCGGAGCTAACTCGGGCATGCAGGATGTCGACAATCTCGGCTGGAAACTGGGCATGGTGATGCGCGGTGAAGCCCCAGAAAGCCTGCTGGACACTTACGACGCTGAACGCATCCATGGCGCGGATGAAAACATCCTGAATTCGACCCGTTCGACGGATTTCATCACACCAAAGTCCGAAACGAGCCGCATTCTGCGCGACGCCGTGCTGTCGCTGTCTGAAAAGTACGAATTCGCGCGCCCCATGGTGAATTCTGGTCGCCTGTCGGTGCCTTGCACCTATGACGGGTCGCCGCTCAACTCCGCAGATGCCCTGAACGGCCCCGCGCAGTCGCGCCCCGGATCGGTTTGCCCCGATGCGCCGCTGGGCGACGATTTTCTGCTGTCCAAACTCGGCGACGAATTCATCCTTTTGACCATCGACGCCGATGCCCCTGACATGATCGAGGAAGACGGTGTTCAGGTCACGCGCCTGGCCCTTTCGGTCAAGGATGACAAAACCGGCGCTCTGAAAAAGCGGTATCTGGGCGAGGCCGACAGCGCGGTCTACCTGATCCGCCCGGATCAGCACGTGGCCGCTCGCCGGCCTGGCTTTGACGAAAATGCAATCCGCGCTTCGATCCGGCGCGCGGTCGGCAAGGAGTAGGCCCCATGACTGATTTGATCCTGACCCCCAACATTTATGGCGTCGATGATTTCTACGCCGAACTTCTGGCCGCTCATGACGGGCTGGAAAAAGAGCAAAGCGACGCACTAAGCGCCCGCCTGATCCTGATCCTGGCCAATCACATCGGTGAACGCTCGGTTCTGACCGAAGCGCTCAAAGCCGCCGAAATCTGAGACTTCATAGGGAGGAAACTATGAAACTGAAGCTGAAAACCCGCGCCCTCGCCTGTATTGGCGCAACATCCATCGCCCTGTCGCTCGCGTCGAGCGCGATGGCCGACACCACACTGGCCCTGTCCAGCTGGCTACCACCGCGCCACCCGATCGTGTCGGGTGCGATCAAACCCTGGGCCAAACAGGTAGAAGAAGTCACCGAAGGACGCGTGACAGTCCGTGTTCTGGCCAAACCATTGGGTCCGCCACCCGCGCATTACGACATGGCCGCCGACGGTATTGCCGACATCACCTATGGCTTGCACTCCTTTACCACGGATGATCGTTTCTCACGGTCGCGGATCGGTCAGTTCTCTTTCATCGGTGACGACGCCGTGGCTGGCTCCAAGGCTTTCTGGAACGTGTATTCCGGTCCGCTGGAAGCCCAGAAAGAGCATGAAGGTACAAAGCTTCTGGGCCTGTTCGTGCATGGTCCGGGTATGTTGCATAACAACGTTCGGCAGATCGAGACAGCAGATGATTTTGCCGGTCTAAAGATCCGCGTTCCTGGCGGCTACATTTCCGATCTGATGTCTGGCCTTGGGTCGACGACACTCTTCATGTCCTCGGGTGAGGTCTATGAGAAGCTGTCGCGCGGTGTGATTGACGGGGTGACCTTCCCTTATGATGCTTTGGCCGCATTCAAGCTGACCGAAGATGTCAAATATACGATGCAAGTGCCCGGCGGTCTCTACAACACAACTTGGTTCATGGTCATGAACGAAGACAAGTGGAACGAGATTTCCGCTGAGGATCAAGCCGCGATCGAGGCGATCTCGGGCGAGGCTTTTGCCACGCTGGTTGGCGAAGCCTGGATCGGAGCCGATGAAAAAGGCAGCGCAGCTGCTGAAAAGGCTGGGATCACGGTTTATGAAGCTCCCGCTGCCGTAGTTGATGCGATCAAGTCCCGGGCGGCGGACGCAGAAGTTGCATGGTCCGAGGCGATCTCGGCTGATGGTTACGACGGAGCGGCTGCCCTCGAAGAACTGCGTAAGCAGGCTGGCGTGGACTTTTAATCTATGGAGCGGCTTCGCCATCGTTTCCCCGACCAGCCCCCGGAAGAGGGGCTGGACATCGGGCTGCTGCTTGACAGGACGCTTGGTGCCGGTGCCGCTCTGATCCTGTTCTGCCTCATCCTCATCACTTGTGTGGATGTGATCGGACGTTACTTTTTGAATGCACCGCTCGCTGGTGCATTCGAACTCACAGAAATTCTGCTGGCTGCCTTGGTTTTCCTGGCGCTGCCGCTAACGACAGAGCGGCGTGAGCATGTCGAAGTCGACCTGCTGAACATGGTCCTCGGCAAGCACACCCAACGCCTGCTTTCGGCTTTCGCCGGGCTGTTTTCGGCAGCCCTTCTGGCCACTTTCGCCTGGCGGCTCTTCACCCATGCGGCCAAGTCAGCCCATGACGGCGCAGTCAGCAACGCGCTGGAGATTCCGCTGGCGCCCTTTGGCTATCTGGCAGGCGTTTCCTGCATGGTCTCGGCCTTCATCGCCTTTCTGCGTGGTTTGCAGCCGCCGAAAGAGCGCAACAACAACCAAACCCCGCCGGAGGCTCTGCCATGATTGAATCGCTGGTCGGTTTTGCCGTCCTTCTGGGGCTGATCCTTTTGCGAGTACCGATTGCCTTTGCCATGGCCGCAGTCGGCGGGTTCGGCTTTGCTTATATGCGCGGCTGGGAACCGGCTTGGGCGATGACCGGCCAAGTGGCTTTCGATACCGCACTGTCCTACAGTCTGTCAGTCATTCCGCTTTTTATCTTCATGGGCAACGTGCTGGCTGGTTCCGGCGTCGCGCATGGCCTGTTTGCGGGTGCTGACCGGCTGTTCGGCAAGCTGCGCGGTGGCCTCGCCATGGCATCCGTCTTCTCTTGCGGTGGCTTCTCCGCGGTGTGCGGGTCCTCGCTGGCGACGGCTGCGACCATGTCCAAAGTCGCGATGCCGTCGATGCGCAAGTTTGGTTATGATGACCGGCTGGCTACCGGGTCGATCGCGGCGGGTGGCACGCTGGGCATCCTGATCCCACCCTCGGTGATCCTGATCATCTATGGGTTGTTGACCGAAACCAACATCGCCAAACTGTTCATCGCCGGGATCATCCCGGGCATCATCGGAGTAGTGCTGTACCTCGGCGCGGTCATGGTTGCGGTTCGCGTGAACCCTGCCCTCGCGCCAGAGGAAGAGAACACCGAACCGATGAGCCGGACCGATCTGATTGGCGTCTTCTGTGTGCTGGGCCTGTTCCTTTTCATCATGACTGGGATCTACGGCGGGTTTTTCACACCGACCGAGGCGGCAGGTATGGGCGCAGGCGCATCGGTGCTGATCGCTGTGGCCTTGCGGTCCATGACATGGGGTGGATTCTTCGCTGCCACGATGGATTCCATCCGAGCAACTGCGATGATCTTCGCCGTCATCATCGGGGCCGAGCTGTTCACCAATTTCATCAACTTCGCCGGTCTGCCCGATGCGCTGTCCAGTTTTGTGATCGACAATGAAATGCCGGTCTGGGCCGTGATCGTGTTCATCATTCTGGTCTACATGGTGCTTGGCTGTGTGCTGGAAAGCCTGTCGATGATCCTGCTGACGGTGCCGGTCTTCTATCCGCTGATGTTCGAGTTGGAGTTCGCAAACGAACTGTTGCTCGACCCCGAAAACGCGCTGATCTGGTTCGCCATTGTCGTTGTTGTCGCAACCGAAATCAGCCTGATCACACCACCGGTCGGCATGAATGTCTTCGTGCTTAAAGGCGTTCTGCAGGACGTGTCGCTGGCAACCATCTTCAAGGGCGTCCTGCCCTTCTGGATCGCCGACATCCTGCGGCTGGCCCTGCTCATCCTCATTCCCTCACTGTCGCTCTGGCTTGTGGGATTGATGTGAACCATCCAGATCCAACCCCTTCGGAAAGGAGGACACGATGAAAATCGAGAAAATTCACCACGTTGCCTATCGCTGCAAGGACGCCAAGGAAACCGTCGAGTGGTACGGAAAGATGCTGAACATGGATTTCATTCTGGCAATTGCCGAGGACCATGTGCCCTCGACCCACGAGCCGGACCCCTACATGCATCTGTTCCTGGATGCCGGTGATGGCAACGTCTTGGCGTTCTTCGAGCTACCTACCAAGCCCGAGATGGGCCGCGACCCGAATACTCCGATCTGGGTTCAGCACATCGCCTTCAAGGTCAAAGACCGCGCAACCCTGATCGAGTTCAAAGAGCACCTGGAGGCCAACGGCGTCGAAGTTCTTGGAGTCACCGACCATTCGATCTTCCATTCAATCTATTTCTTCGATCCCTCAGGCCACCGGATCGAACTGGCCTGCCCCGACCCAGAGGAAGAAGCGATGCTGGCACGGATGGACGAGGTGAAATGGCTGATGCTCGAAGATTGGTCGAAAACCAAGAAAGCACCGAAACACGCTGATTGGCTGCACGCCAAAGAGCTCAACAAAAGCGCCTGATGCACCTTCTCGCGCCGGATGTCTGATCCGGTGCGGGACCTGAAGCCGTCGGGTTTTGACAACGCGCTAAGACTTGCTGGATGAGGTCATGAAACTTTACTCCTATTGGCGTTCTACGACCTCATACCGGGTCCGGATTGCTCTGAATCTCAAAGGTCTCGGCTATGAAACCAGCCCGGTCAATCTGGTCGCCGGTGAGCAGTGTTCACCCGACTACGCGGCACTTAATCCTTGCAAGGGTGTTCCAACCCTTGTTCTTGAGGACGGCACTGTTCTGACCCAGTCGCTTGCGATTATCGAATATCTGGACACTATCGTCCCTGAGCCTCGGCTATTGCCGACAATACCGCTCCAACGCGCCCGCGTTCAGGCCGCTGCACAGACCATAGCGTTGGACATCCACCCGGTGAACAACCTCAAGGTCCTGACCCACCTCAAGACCCATATGGGGCTTTCGGCAGATGGCCAGCTTGATTGGTTCCGCCACTGGATGACTGAAGGATTTACCGCCTATCAAGCACTGCTGCCAAAGCGGACGGCGTTCAGTTTCGGGGATTGTCCCGACCTCGCCGACATCTGCCTCGTAGCCCAGCTTTATAACGCGCATCGCTGGGGCGTCGATATGTCCCCCTTCCCGCGCCTTCTCGAGATCGAGGAACGCGCCCTTTCCCATACAGCGTTCAACGACGCCCGCCCCGAAAATCAGCCCGACGCGGCTTAAAGGTGTAACCATGACGAAACTCTTGCCCTCTTGGGTCGAAAGCGCCAACTCTGCCACGACCGACTTTCCGCTAAACAATCTGCCCTACGGTGTTTTCAGAACCGACGCGGGCGCGCCGCATTGTGGCGTCGCTATTGGAGACATGATCCTCGACGTTACGCAGATGGAAGTGGACAACAAACTTGATCTGCCCGAGGCGTCAGTGTTTTCGAGCGGGTCATGGAATGGATTCATGGCGCTTGGGGCTCAAGTCTGGAGCCAATTCCGCGCTACTCTGACCGAGACACTGGCCGCAGGATCTGCCCGTCAGCACGAACTGACCGCCTATCTTGTTCCGATGGCCTCCGTCACGATGGCTATGCCGTTCGACGTCGCCGAGTACACGGATTTCTATGCAGGCCGCAATCATGCGTTCAATGTCGGCACCATGTTCCGTGGCCCTGAAAACGCCCTGCCCCCGAACTGGCTGCACATACCGATCGGCTATAACGGACGTGCGTCATCGATCGTGGTCAGTGGCACGGACATACGGCGCCCGTGGGGCCAGCTCAAAAGCCCTGATATGGACGCGCCTATCTTTGCCCCGTCCCGGCGATTTGATCTGGAACTGGAGATGGGCGCGATCGTTGGGCAACCTTCCGACGGACCTGTATCGGTTCAGCAGGCCGATGACATGATCTTTGGCTATGTCCTTCTTAACGACTGGTCCGCGCGCGACATTCAAGCCTGGGAGTACCAGCCGCTTGGCCCGTTTCAGGCAAAGGCCACCGCGACCACGATTAGCCCGTGGATCGTCACCAAAGCGGCGCTGGAACCCTTCCGCACCTCAACCCCCGAGCGCGAAAAAGAACTACTTCCTTATTTGCAGGAACCCGGCCCGATGCTTTATGACGTCGCCCTTGAGGTCGGGCTGGCACCTGATGGTACGGCAGAGACGATTATCGCGCGCACCAACTACAACGAGATGTATTATTCCGCGGCCCAGCAACTTGCCCACCACACGACCAGCGGCTGCCCGATGCGCGTGGGTGATTTGCTGGGATCAGGCACAATTTCCGGCCCGGAAAAGGAAAATCGCGGCAGCCTACTGGAACTTAGTTGGGGCGGCAAAGAGCCTCTGACCCTGGACAGCGGAGACGAGCGCAGCTTTCTGGAAGACGGTGATACGCTGACCCTGCGCGGTGCCGCGCATGGTAAGGATTATCGTGTCGGGTTTGGATCCTGCACGGGCACGCTGCTATCGGCCAATGATCGGCCGTGACGGAGATGGGCAGAGGTCATTTTGACCTCTATCCTCTTTTCAGTCGGCTTTGGCCACTATCATAAGCGCCGAAATTCCCTGCTCCAGCGCTTCGCGATCCTCTGGCGTCAGCGCATCAAGCATACGGTTGGCCCGTTCCCGCACCTTTGGCTCTAGATGCTGAAACTGGCGAAACCCCTCGGGCGTGCAGCGATAAACCCGGATTCGACGATCCTCATCTGAGGTTTCGCGAACGATCAGCCCCTTTTCATCAAGGCGTTTGGCCGCCCGGCTGACCTGTACTTTGTCAAGTGTCGTCCGCCGTGCGAGGTCCAGCGACGTCATGCTTTCTACATTTGCCAGTAGAAACAGCAATCGCCATTCCTCACGCGACAGGCCCAGTTCGCGTTCATAGACGTCCGTCAGGTTTCTTGAGAACGCTTCGGACGCTACAGCCAATCGGTATGGAAAAAAATCATCGAGTTGCATGCTTTGCGTAGAATAAGCCAATATCGTTTCACCTGCAACGATATGTTCGCCGTTAGATCCAGCAATATTTCATGAAACAGACCGCCTCGAAACAGGCGGTGGACGGTATGGAAACATCTGGGTCGACAGAGGTATTGCTGACAACCACCCTGTCCTCGCGGCGTTCGACATCCAGTTTGATCGCCCCTATCAGCGGCACGAAGGGACCACGCACCACGGTCTGCCCAAGGTGAATAACCATATCAATCTTGCCATATTCGGACTCGACCGCGTCCCACAGGGCAATGCACTCACGTACAGTTGCGCGACGGGTTCCGGCAGACAGGTAATCTTTGGGCAGGCCTGCACGTTTGAGCACCCGTTCTGGCGAGATTTTCAACACCTGCGTCGCGGTGCAGATGCTATTGGAAGCGCGTCTTCATTGTTGGCCTTTGGTGTCCTGCAATGAGCCTTCGCTGTTCCCACTCGAAAATCCAGAGGGGACAAGAGGCCTTGGAGCAACTTGGCAACCCCTTGGCATGATTGGGCAGTCTCACAAACGACGTTTGCTAGCAAACGAACCTGACTCACCACGATAATCCTCAGGAAGCCTGGCGCACTTGGGTTTCACTCTGGGTTCTGTCGCAAGCGTTGCCGCCTCCGGTTCAGAGCGTCTGATCAGACCGGTACCTATGTGTCAGTTTTCCTTGTTCACACAAATCTGTTCACATAGTTTTCTAGCATTTCCTGGCGGCCCGACTTTGGCTCAGGATTGATCCTTTCATGAACAACACGAGCGGCGATTTCTTCCAGACTGCTGTCCAACATTGACGCCGCTCCGGGTGCGCTCCAACCAGAGTACCGTTCTGACTGCGCTCGTTCCAAGCCGCCGTCTTCAATCATTGCGGCCGCAGCTTTCAAGCCTCGTGCACAAATGTCCATTCCACCCACATGGGCTGCCACAAGATCTTTCGCATCAAGCGACTGCCGACGTATTTTGGCGTCAAAATTTGTGCCCCCGGTTGTAAATCCACCAGCTTTCAAAATGTAGTAATATGCCAAAGCAACCTCTGGCGTGTTATTCGGGAACTGGTCCGTATCCCACCCAGATTGGTAGTCGTTGCGGTTCATATCGATCGAACCCAACATGCCCTCTGAGGAGGCGACAGCGATTTCATGCTCGAAGCTATGCCCGGCAAGGATCGCGTGCCCCTGCTCAAGGTTAAGCTTTACTTCGTTCTCCAACCCGTATTTCCGAAGAAATCCGATGCAGGTTGCCGCGTCGTAATCGTATTGATGCTTAGAGGGCTCCTGAGGTTTGGGTTCCACAAGAATGGTGCCCTTGAACCCAATCTTGTGCTTGTATTCCACTACCATGTTCAGAAACCGGCCCATGTGGTCCAACTCGGTTTTCATATCCGTGTTCAGCAGAGTCTCGTACCCTTCACGTCCGCCCCAGAGCACATAGTTTTCGCCACGCAGTTTATGGGTCGCATCCAAGCATGATTTTACAGTTGCTGCGGCAAACGCGAAAACGTCGGGATCAGGGTTAGTGCTGGCACCAGACATCCACCGGCGGTGGCTGAACATATTGGCCGTCCCCCAAAGCAACTTAGTACCAGACACCTGCATCCTTTCACCGATATAATCGGTGATTTCTTCCAGGGTTCTCAGGTTGTCGGCAAAATTGCCCTGTTCGGGCCGGATGTCAGCGTCGTGCCAGCAAAAATATGGCTGGCCCAAAATCTCGAACATTTCGAAAGCGATGTCTGCCTTCAGACGGGCTCGCCCCATATCATCCTGCGGGTGCCATGGGCGTTCCAAGGTCGCTCCTCCAAAAGGGTCTCCTCCTTCCCAAGCAAAAGAGTGCCACCAAGCCACCGCGAACCGCAAATGGTCTTCCATACGCTTACCCATGACAATTTCGTCCGGATTGTAATACCGGAAGGCCATCGGGTTCTTACTGTCCACGCCTTCAAACTGGATCTTTTCGATCCCATCAAAAAATCCGCTTGGCATTTCTGCCCCCTACTCTGCTTTTTGTGCTGGCTGCTTGCCGAGAATGATCATCGACAAAAGATCGTCATCAGTTACGTCTGCGATATCGACCGTCCCCACCAGTTTTCCGTTCTTCATGACCGAGGCGCGATCGCACAGTTCCATAACGGCATGCACGTCGTGATCGATCAGAAATATCCCGATGCCTTGCGCCTTTAACTGGTGGATCAGATCCGCCACCATCTGAGTTTCATGCGGCCCAAGCGCTGCTGTCGGCTCATCCATGATCAGAATACGCGCATTGAAGTAGACAGCCCGAGCGATCGCCACTGATTGTCTTTGCCCACCCGACAATGCGGAGACCGGGTCATTGAACTTCTGAAAGTTCGGGTTGAGCTGCGCCATAATCTTTCGGCATTCTGCCTCCATGGCTGCGTCGTTGACCAAACCAAAAGGCGTCGTCATCTCGCGCCCCAGGAACAGGTTCGATGTCGCATCCAAATTGTCGGCCAGCGCGAGCGTCTGATAGATTGTTTCAATGTTGTTTGCTCGCGCGTCACGGGGATTGCCGATCTCGACCGGTTTGCCATCGATCAAAATCTCGCCATGGTCCATTTGATAGGCACCAGACAGCACTTTGATCAGCGTGGATTTTCCGGCTCCGTTGTGCCCCAGCAAACCAACGACTTCACCCGGATAGAGATCAACTGACACATGGTCGACAGCCTTGATCCCCCCGAAGGAAATCGAAATATCGCGCATCTCGACCAATGGCGGAGCGCTAGAGCCACGTCCAGAATTGGAGCGGGTATTCTGCGTATCCAGAGCTTGCATCATTTTGCCCCCAGTCGCTTGCGGTAGACGATGTCGATATAGACGGCCAGCACAAGAACGCTGCCGACCACGATGTTCTGAAACGGCGCGTCGACACCAACCATGGCCATTCCTGATTGAAGCGCTTGCATGATCAGTGCGCCAAGGATCGCGCCGTAAATAGTGCCGACGCCACCTGACAAAGCGGTTCCGCCGATAACTGCGGCGGCGATGACCCTTAGCTCGTCCAGCGTACCGATATCGTTCGAATGGTTCGCTAGGCGCGCCGAGGCGACTACAGCTGAAACGGCACACAAAAAGCCCATAAGAGCAAAAATCTTCACGGTCAGCAGCCGGGTATTGATGCCGGAAAGTTCTGCTGCATCCGGGTTGCCGCCGGTGGCAAAGATGTATCGGCCAAACCGGGTTTTCCGCGCAACGATCGTCAGTGTCACCGCAACGATAATCAATATCAGCACCGAAATTGGTATGCCGTAACCCACAACAAGCCCTTCGGGCATCGTCTCTCCGCGCGCTTCGAACATGCGTTGCAGTCGGCGCGTTGGAATGGCGTAACTATTAACGATGAAAACGTATCCGAGGATCGCAATCGCGATTATCCCAGCCATAGTGGTCTCGGCCCAGATCGGTTTGACAGGGAAACCGTGTGCGGCCTTTGCCCGCCGCCCGCTCCACAAGGCCCAGATAGCGATTGCTGTAGCGAATAGCCCGAATAGCCAGCTTGTCGTTGCCCCCAATGTTCCGTTTGTACCGCCGAACATCAGGAATGTGCTGTCCAGCGGACCAATGGTTTGACCACTGGTCAAATACCACGCCACATTCCTCCAGACCAAAAAACCACCGAGAGTGACAATGAAGGCCGGTATCGTAAGATAGCCAACCATCCAGCCGTGGAACGCACCAATCAGTGTGCCTACAAACAGCCCGACCACAATAGTAATCGCCCAGGTTGCTGGGTTGTTCAAACCCATTCCTAGCATGTGAGGCAGCAGCTCGGTTTGCGTCATCGCCATCACGGCCGAAGTTGTTGCCAAGAGCGCTCCGACCGACAAATCGATGTGCCGCGTGACGATGATGAACACCATCCCACACGCCATAATTGCCACCGAAACTGTTTGGATGGACAGGTTGAACAGGTTGCGAGGTGTCAGGAATCGACCATCTGTAAAGATATTGAACCCGATGCAAAGGATGACAAACGCGCCGATCATACCCAAAAGCCGCATATCCAGTTCCAACTGCTGGAACAGGCTGGGTTTTGCTTTTTCTGGCATCGGCTGAGACGAAGTTTCGGTCATTTCCGATCTTTCATATTCAGCAATGGTCCCCGGCCCAAACAGGGCCAGGGACTTTGAAGTTTAGTTGCAGGGAGCAGGGCCGTTTTCAACGCCCTGGCAAAGGTCTTCCAGTGGGATCCATCCGGCATCTACAACCACTGACAGGTTGTCCTTGGTGATCGGCACTGGTGCAAGGAAGACCGAGTTCATCTCTGTGCCCCCGGGTGACGTCCAGCTGACGGCCCCGTCGACATCTGCAGGACTTGTTCCGCCACTCAGCGCGACCGCGATCTCGCCGGCGGCCTTACCCAACTCACGCGCATCCTTCCAAACCGAAACGGTCTGAGTTCCCAATGCAACCCGGTTCAGCGCCGCGTGGTCACCATCCTGGCCAGAGACCGGAATGCCTTCCATGCCCTGCGCTGTCAGTGCGGCCACAACGCCACCTGCAGTTCCGTCATTCGAAGCAACGACCGCGTCCACGTTGTTTTCACTGGCCGTCAAAATCTGCTCCATGTTCCGTTGAGCATTGGCTGGCAGCCAACCATCTGTGTAGGCCTCGCCAACAATGACGATGTCACCACTATCGACCGCTGCGCCGATGATTTCTTGCTGGCCGCCCCGCAGGAAGTCGGCATTTGGATCGGTTGGAGAACCTTTGATCATGACATAGTTGCCCTTGGGCATCGCCTCAAAGACTGCGCGGGCTTGCATTCTTCCGACCTCAACGTTGTCAAAAGTCAGGTAGAACGCACGATCGTCCTCGATAAGACGGTCATAAGCGATTACCGGGATACCTTCATCGGCCGCCGCCTGCACAGCCGGTCCAATTGCCTGCGCATCTTGCGCGAGGATGATAAGCGCGTCCACACCCTGTGCGATCAGGCTTTCGATGTCTGAAAGCTGCTTGGCGGAAGATGACTGTGCATCGGCCGAAACATATTCAGCGCCCCCTGCTTCAAGCGCCGACTTAATGGCCGCTTCGTCCGTCTTCCAGCGTTCTTCCTGAAAGTTGGACCAGCTTACACCGACGACCGGCTCTGCGAATGCAACCGAGGCCAATAAGGTGGCCGCAGCTGAGAAGCTGAGAATTCTTTTCATGATTTCCTCCCATTTGCTGAGCCATCGCATCACGATTCGCGGCTCTGACAGTTCTAATTACCATATTTATTTCAGCCGGTAAAATATTTAGTCTACAAGAAACGCTAAATCTCAAATAGATTGGACCAACAGCAAGATTCGCGAGTACAAGATGCTGAAAAGCAAAGCCTCACCGATTTCTTTGGAACAAAGACATACAACCCGCCTGCGGGTGTTGGAGCATATCAGAGCAAAGGGCGCCGTTCCGCGGATCGAGATCGCAACGGCCTTGCAGACCAGCCCTGCAACAGTGACTGCAGCGACTGCCGATCTCATTTCAGCGGGGCTAGTCAAAGAGATTGAAGGCGAAACGCAATCCAAGTCCGTGAAAAGAGGCCGGCCTAAGGTTTTGCTGCAATTGGACGGTCAGTCTTTCCTTGTGGCGGGACTAAAGGTGGCACGCCAGATGATCTCGATCATTCTGGTCGATTTTGAGGGCAACGAAGTTACTTCACACAAGTTTCCCTTAAACAACGCCAGAATGTCGCCTGCAGAGTTTGTTTCGACCATCCACATTGCGCTTAGTGAAGCCTGCGCAAAAATCGATGGCTCTGTTGAGCAACTGGCAGGCATCTCTATCGGGGTAGCAGGCCATGTCGATGCAAGCAGAAACTTTGTTCATTGGTCATCATCGATAACCGAAAGAAACATTGATTTCAGCCGCTTACTCTCAAACCAACTGCCTTGCCCCACATTCGTAGAAAACGATGCCAACCTTGTCGCCAAAGCCGAACAGCTATTTGGGCTGGGCAAAGGTCTGAAAAATTTCCTCGTCGTCACGATTGAACATGGTGTCGGCCTTGGCATCGTTCTCGATGGCAAACTGTACCGCGGAGAAAGAGGTTGCGGAGCTGAGTTCGGACACACCAAAGTGCAGCTTGACGGAGCCCTGTGTCAGTGTGGTCAACGCGGATGTCTTGAAGCCTATGTCGGGGACTACGCATTGGTCCGGGAAATGACAGTGACAGGACAAAATAATGAACTAAAGACCGTGTCCGACATACAGGATCGCGCCATTTCCGGCGATGAAAGAGCGGCTTCGGTACTTGCCCGCGCGGGTCAGATGTTCGGACTTGGCCTGTCCAATCTGATCAACCTGTTCGACCCAGAGTGTATTATCGTATCAGGCCCGCAAAAGAGCTTCGAACATCTTTGTACGGATGAGGTTATGGCCCGCATCCGAAGTGGCGTCATCAGCGTCGACGCGCCTTTGCCTGAAATCAAAGTGCACCATTGGGGCGACCTTATGTGGGCCAAGGGCGCAGCCGCGTACGGGATTGAACAAATCTCGATCCTTAAAGTTAAGGAACTTGCAGCAAATGCGATTTGACCTTGCGGCATTATCGGTTTTCGCCACAGTCGCCAGCGCGGAGACAAAAATCCCCGAGTTTGTCAGCATTGAAATACCGCCGCATGTTTACGATGGCGGCTGGGAACACTTCGTTGGCGGCGGCGTGGCCGTGTTCGATTGCAACGGGGACGCACTGCCCGAATTGTTTCTGGCAGGCGGATCAAATCGATCTCAATTGTTCAGAAACACATCGCGGGAAGAGATCTCTTTTCAAGCTCAGACGCCTGACCAGCTTTCCTTGACCGGGGTAAGCGGGGCGTATCCATTGGACGTGGATAGCGACGGCCTAATAGATTTAGCAATCTTGCGTGTAGGCAAAGACCTCCTTCTCAAAGGCCATCCGGGCTGCCAATTCAGCCCTTTCGAAAACCTTGGTTTTCAGTCCGAGGATCACTGGACGACGGGTTTCTCGGCCACTTGGGAACATGGGCAGTCTTTACCAACCTTGGCGTTTGGAACTTATGTCGATCGGTTCGACCCCGAAGGCCCATTCCAGTCTTGCGGTCCGACCCTGCTTTATCGCCCCGAGGAGGGCAGTTACCGACCGCCACAACATCTTGAACCAGGGTTTTGTTCGCTGTCCATTCTGTTCTCGGATTGGGCCCGAAACGGGCGCGCGGACCTTCGCGTCAGTAACGACCGCCACTACTACGTGCGGGGTGGTCAAGAGCAGCTTTGGGCCATGGAACCTGAACCACGGCTGTATGCGCTCGAAGAAGGGTGGCTACCCTATTCAATCTGGGGAATGGGGATCGCCTCACGGGATCTGACCGGAGACGGTTTTCCCGAGCTCTATCTAACGTCTATGGGCGACCAAAAACTTCAGGTTTTTGATCCTGAAACTAACGGCCCAACTTGGCGCGACGCTACTTATGAAATGGGCACGACAGCCCATCGGCCTCATCTCGGTAATGACGGAAGGCCATCAACCGGGTGGCACGCACAGTTTGGTGACGTGAATAATGATGGTCGGGACGACATATTCGTCGCCAAAGGCAATGTTGAACAAATGCCGGACGCCGCTATGAACGATCCCAACAACCTTCTTTTGCAAAACTCCGATGGTTCGTTTTCCGAAGCCTCAGCGAACGCCGCTGTTGCGTCGATGGCGAAATCTCGCGGAGCGGCCCTTGCAGACTTAAACAACGATGGGAGTATGGACCTTGTGGTCATCAACCGTGGTTCGGAACTAGAAATCAGCCAAAACACGTCACAGGGCGGAAATTGGTTGTTGCTTGATATCTCTCAGAACCAATCTAACCGTGCAGCTGTGGGCGGGTTTGTCGAAGTCAGAACCTCGCAGGGTGTTCAGACTCGCGAGATAACAGTTGGCGGCGGCCACGCCAGTGGTATCGCCGGGCTTCACCATTTTGGGCTTGGGAGTGAGGATCGAGCGCAGGTTCGCGTGATCTGGCCGGATGGAGAGGCAAGCGAATGGCTGGAACACCCCTACAACCAGATCACTCGAATTCACCGTTGATCATCGATCCACTGGCAGACCGCTTGGAACCTGATCAGGTATACCGAGCCGCTCGGCTGGGTCTTCGAGGCTTTTCAGAAAGCTGAGAAGCATGACGATCTCTTGATCTGTCAGGGCGACTTTTGCCAGATTGTTGCTTTCGGCGATCGCGTCCAAGTGCTGTTCGTCCAACAGAGGACTTTGATCTTCAGAGCCCGGAAAGGCTGGCAGCAGGGCCATCTCAATCGAGTAGTTTCGTAAGGACGTCACCGGGTCCAGATGGTGGCGCACCATATCCTCAAGCCGGGCGTATGCTCCGCTATGCCCATACGGAGCTGTCAGCGTCACGTTGCGTAGAGATGGCGTGCGAAACGCGAACCCATCTTTGGGGTTACCAGTTACACGAAGACGACCGTCGTCTCTGACGTGGTTCTCAAATCGCGCCGCTTTTCCCGGACCGATCTGCGGCATCGCAATCGAATGAAACTTGTGATCAGTCTGGAACCAGCCCGAGTGGCAATTGCTGCATCCCGCTTTTCCATAGAACAACTCCATGCCGAGTTTGGCATCCTGCGACAACTCGACCTCACCACGCATTGCGCGATCAAATGGGCTGTTATCCGCGCGCCACTCGAAGGCAATAAAATCAGCGATTGCATTGGCAATTGCCGTGAATGTGATCCCATCATCTGGCGAGATTTCTTCAAACCTTTGGCGGTATTCAGCAATAGCTGCGACACGTGTCGCTATCAGGTCCCACGCACCGCCTCGCTGTGTCAGAAAACCAAGGCGAACCGCTTTGCTCACATCATTCTCGGAATAGTGACCGGCCATTTCGTCCGCCGATAAAACCGGGAACATTGCTTGTGCCGCCAGCGCCGACTTGAAACCGGATCTCATGTGTGTGCCCAGCGGTGTTCTAATACCCTCAGGTTGCGTTGGGTCTGAATCCAGTCGGCCATCATGGAAAAACGTCTTAAATTCAGTGGCCCCGAGGTTCCACAGCCCGGGTGAATTTCTCGGAATACGTTGCTCAGGGGTGTTCTCTGGGTCCAACCTGCGCTCTGCGCCTAGCCCAATCCCTCCTTCTCCAATGCCAAGGGAAAGGCCGTCTGAGGTGCCAAGCCTGGGATGATGACAGGTTGCACAGCTGATATTTTCGTTCCCTGACAATATCGGGTCATAAAACAGCAAACGCCCAAGCTCGACACTCGCGAAATCTGGTTCAAGAAACTCTGGCAGCGGGCCAAACGTCTGAGCGTTCGCGCCACCAAGGCTCGCGATCGACACGCTGATAGTCAAAAACAGCGAACTAGCTCTCATTTTGAACCTCAGAAATTTCTAACGTAAGCACCTGTCGGTAGGGTGTCTCAGGGGTGCAGATAACTGAAGGAAACATTGGGATATTGGGTGCGTTAGGGTAACCCGATGGCTCAATGCACAAACCGGACGAAACACAAAGTGACTTTGCCTTTTTGTACCCCGAATAGATCTGCGCTCCGGGTTGGTCGGAATAGGCACTTAGCGTAAGACCAGAGGGTGCCGTGAATTTAGCGACCGGAACCGATGGGTCATGATCGTGATCGAAGCAGAAGTAGTGATCGATCGTCTCCGAAACACATCCAATTGTTTTGGGCGTTGAAAAATCCAGTTCGCTTTCTTTGGTCGCACGCACTTGGCCCGAGGGAATTCCCTGATCGTCGATTTCCAAGTATCGGTTTGAAGCAAGCTTCAGCTTGTGCGCATCAACTCCCTCTGAACCACCCAAAGTATAGTAATTATGCTGCGTCAAGCTTATCGGAGTTGGCCGGTCAGGCTGCGCGGCCATCGAATAAACCAAACGCGGAAATTGCAGGCTGATCCTAACCTCAAACCTTACTTCGCCGGGAAAACCGCTTTCCCCGTCGCGTGAGACGTAACTTAGAAAAACCTCATTCTGAGCAATCCGTTCAATGTTCCAGAATTGCTTGGAGAGTCCGTCCTCGCCACCATGCAAGTTGTTTTCGCCTTCGTTGGCACTTAGCTGGAAAAGGGCGCCTCCCAGGTTAAACCCTGCACCACCAATCCGATTTGCAACCCGCCCGACAATCGCGCCCATGTAACGGGTATCGGTCAGATACACTTTCGGATCTTCGAACCCAAGAATGAGCGGTACGCCCTTGTACCACCAGCCCTGCGTTATAGCCCCGTAGTTCAGGACTGAAAGGCGCATTGCTCCATCGGCAAGAAGAGCCGTTTCAATCTGACCAAACGTATTCGTTTCTGGTTTCATCTTGCTGAAAGTGGCGCGAGCGCCGCGTAGTACTGCTTGTAGCGCCTGTATGCGTCTTCGTAGGTGTCAATCAGGTCGTTGCGAGGTTCGATTCGTTCTTCGATTTCAGGTGGAATCATGATTTGTGCCGGATCGGCGCCGTTGGCGGCACATATTGCGAGGCGTGCAGCGCCCATTGCTGCACCGAATTCGCTACCTTTGGGCACGTCCAGTGAAACCTGCAAAACTGTGGCCAAGGTTTCCAACCAAAACCGGGATCGCGCGCCTCCCCCAACCGCCATCAGGTTATGCGGCTGGGTTCCGGTGCTTTTCAACGCTTCCAGACAATCTCTCATTGCAAATGCAACGCCTTCCATCACGGACTGGGTTAAGTCATTAGGTTCGGACGACACGTCTACACCCAGAAATGCGCCCCGGATTCGACTGTCGTTATGCGGTGTCCGTTCACCTGAAAGATATGGCAGAAAAGTGATCGATGAAGGCCCATTCAACTTGCCGGGTAACGCTGCAGCGAGTTTTTCCACCGGTTCACCCAAAGTTCGCGACAACCAATTCATACTGTTAGTTGCGGAAAGTATGACGCCCATTTGTATCCACCTATCGGGGACGGCATGACAAAAGCAATGCACAGCAGTTTCCGGAGCAGGCGCACAGGATTCTCTCGCAACCAGCAACACACCGGATGTTCCAAGTGAAACGAACCCCGCACCGTCGTTAATGCTCCCGATTCCGCAAGCTGCGGCAGCGTTGTCGCCCGCACCGCCTGCAAGGACAACCGGAGTCGAAAGCCCCCACTCCTGTCTCAACTCAGCCTTGAGCTCTCCACCCGGATCGCTGCCCTCGATCAAGCGAGGCATTTGCTCGGCCCGCATGTGACCCATGGAAAGTGCTTTTCCCGACCACTGCCGCGTCTGGACGTCCAACCAGGATGTTCCCGCGCTGTCTGACACGTCCGAAATGTACTCTCCCGTCAGCCAAAACCGCAAATAATCTTTCGGCAACAATACTTTGCCTACCTTTGAGAACACATCTGGCTCGTGCGTACGCAACCACTCGAGCTTTGGCGCTGTAAACCCCGGGAATACTATGTTCCCTGAGATTGTGCGCATCCCCGGCGTTTGATCCAGTATCTCTGCCTCATCAGCGGACCGCGTGTCATTCCAAAGAATACAAGGTCTTAGCACCTCACCACTTTTATCCAGAAGTGTCGCACCATGCATGTGCCCGCTTAGGCCAATACCGCGCAGTTTGGAAAAAGCCTGCTCGTTGTCTGCGCGGATTTTCCCAACAACCTCTTGGCAAGCGTTGATCCAGTCCAGAGGGTTCTGCTCAGACCAACCGGGATTTGGCGAAGAGGTCAAAATGCTGACTTCGGCATCACCAAAGACAAGGCCGGTGTCATCTACCAGAATCCCCCGGAGACCCGACGTTCCCAAATCCAATCCCAAGTACATTCGACACCACCCCCAGGAATTTATTTTACCTACTGAAATTAATATATGTAGAGGTCTTGTCAAGGCGCTGACAGAAAGGGGCTTTCAGTCAGAATTGAATTCTTCTTAGTCACACCAGTGAGGCCGCCCCTTGTGCCGCGCCAAGCCCCACCACTAGGCAAACGCGGCAGAGCGCATCTTCTTGCGAAATCCATACCGGTTGAATGCGATTGTAGCGTATTGTTACAGCACCAACAGCAGATGGATGAAGAAGCCAGCAATTCAGCTCCGAGCGGCTACGGCTTCATCAATACATACAGCATTAGGGTTGGCGTTCACCTGCTCCAACATCCTCAAAACTTCGGCTTTCCAACCTGCTTTGATCTTTAAAGCTAGCTGAGACGGTGGTCGGTGGTCAGGCTCAAGGAGCGCGTATTCATATCTGAGCGGTTTCTCGAAGGGTAAGAACGTAACCTTTCCGTTCGAAAGGTGTAGCTCCCGTTCAGTCGCTACGGTCAACGGATCCACGATCGAATAACACTGACCTGAGCTCACAAAGGGTATCAACGGCAGAAAGTACTGACAGGTCACCGTTGGATTGTAGTTAGCAGATACATCCTGAAATTCTTGCCGAATTTTACTTTGGAATGGATGAGTGGCATGCAGCCCCCCCATAGGAACCCCGTCGAGATCGGAAATTGTTAAGATTTTGCGGGAAGCAAGCGGGCTGTCACGATCAACGGCACAAAAACAATCCGCCCGGATCAGCTCGGCAGAATACTGAGGCTCTTTCCTAGCCGAGTATTCAAAGTCCGCGAAGCCGAAATCTATATTCTGCGTCCCGGCAAGCTCCATAATCTGCGGCGAGCTGCGCGTTGACAAAGTGATGCGTATCTCTGGGTTCTCACCGACCGATTGGCTAATAAAACGTGGGAACAAAAAAGCGGACGGGCCCGGCATTGTTGCGATATTGAGGCTGCCGGAATGCCCTTTGATCAGCCCTTCCATTGTGCTGGAAATCGTCGCAAGACGGTCCAGAATACCGGTGGTCTCAGCCAGTAGATAATGCGCCTCAGGCACCGGCACCAGCCGCCTTCCCTTGCGTTCGAACAATGGCAGGCCCAGCGTCTTTTCAAGGTTCTTCAACGCAAGACTTATCGCAGGCTGTGTGCGGTTCAGTTTCTTGGCGGTCTGAGAGATGGAGCCGGTTTCCATCACCTCGCGGAATACGGTGAGCTGCGTCAGGTTCATTCTCACTATATAAAGGAAACCTTAGTTTTCTGAAATATAACAAATTTGTATTTATGCGAATTGTCTTTAGGCTTTCAGGATCGAAGTTCGGACCAACCGAATCCAACGAACCAACAACGGAGACAACGATGAAATTTGTGAAATGCTTGACTGGCCTTGCATTGGTAGGCGCACTGGCTGCCCCCGCACTGGCACAAGACCCGACCTTTTTCCGCATCGGCACCGGTGGCGCTGGCGGCACCTATTTTCCCATTGGCGGCACCATCGCCAACGGCATCTCAGCCCCTCCGGGCTCTCGCCCGTGCGAAGAGGGCGGGCAGTGTGGCGTTCCCGGCCTGATCGCCATTGCGCAATCCACCACCGCATCAGTCTTCAACAACGCCGCCGTGCAAAACGGTGAGCTTGAAGCCGGTCTGGCCGCGGCCGACGTCACGCGCTCGATGTATCTGGGCGAGGGCAAGTTCGAAGGCAAGCCTCATCCCAACCTGCGAGTCGTGGCCAACCTGTTCCCTGAAGACCTGCATCTGGTGCTGCCAGCCGGTGAGACGATCAACGATCTGGGCGATCTGGAGGGCAAACGCGTTGGAATCGCGCAAGCCGGTTCAGGCACACAGGTTGCCGTACTGCAAATGCTGGACGCTTGGGGCGTCAACCGCGACAACATGGACGAAGCCGAGCTGAACAACAGCCAGAGCGCCGAGCGTCTGGCCGATGGTCAGTTGGACGCCTATTTCTATGCCGCGGGCTGGCCGGTTGCCGCGATGGTGCAACTCTCCTCGACCAAGGGCATGAACCTGCACTCGTTCAGTGATGAGGATCTGGCCAAGATCAACGAGATCATTCCCGCCTATATCCCCTCGGCTATTCCGGGTGGTGTCTACGAAGGTATTGACGGTGAAACCAAGACCCCCGCGGTCAGCGCGATGCTGGTTGTTTCGTCGGACCTGTCAGAGGATCTGGTCTATCAATTGACCAAGGCCCTGTGGAACGACAACACCCGCAAGCTGCTGGATAACGGCCACGCCAAGGGTAAGCAGATCACTCCGGACACAGCCTTGGACGGTGTCGAGGCGTTGGGTGTTCCGCTGCATCCGGGCGCCGAGAAGTTCTATAAAGAAGCCGGGCTTCTTCAGTAACCACACCTCACTGACACCTGTCGACGGTGCCCCTGCGCGGGGCACCGTACTCTGGAATTTTGCAAAATCGGGGGGCCATCATGTCCGAGACCCAGAAACTTGATGACCACGAACTGACGGCCGAGGAACTGGCCGCTATTGAGGAACAGTTCGACGAAGGCGCCGCCGTTCGGCAGGTTACGCCCACCACTGGCAAAGTGCTGCGTGTCGTTGCCCTGATCTTTGCGTTCTATGAATTCCTCACCGCAGGTTTTGGCCTGCCTGCCGATCACTGGCACATGGGTATCTATTTGGCCCTGTTGTTCATTCTGGTCTACGCGACAATCCCGATTATCGGGGCCAAAAGCCTCTATGCCCTCAAGGTCAGCCGGTTCCGCATCGGCAACATACCCCTTTATGATCTGGTCTTCATGGCGCTCGGCATCGTTGCGGCGCTCTATGTCGGTATTGCCTGGCGTGGCATCCCGGCACTGGGAATCGAGGAACAGACGTTCCGCATGGGCAACCCAAACGCATATGACGTGTTTCTGGGTGTCGTCATCATCCTTCTGGTACTGGATATTGCGCGCCGCACGCTCGGCTGGGTGCTACCGCTGATCATCTGTGTGTTTATCTCATACGCGTTGCTAGGGCCGTATTTCCCCGGCTTGCTGCAGCACCCCGGCGTGAACTTCAAAACCTTCGTTTCGTCGATGTATTTCCCGCAAGAAGGCATCTACGGCGTCACTCTCTGGGTGGTTTCGACCATCGTGTTCCACTTCGTCCTGTTCGGCGTGATCGCGCAGCGTACCGGGTTGGGGCAGCTTTTCATCGACAACGCAACCATTTTGGCGGGCCGTTATACTGGCGGTCCGGCAAAAGTGTCGGTGGTATCCTCGGCCTTCTTCGGCACGATCTCGGGTTCTTCGGTGGCCAATACCGTATCAACCGGCGCGCTGACAATTCCCAACATGAAGCGCCTTGGATACCCCGGCCACTTTGCAGGCGGGGTCGAGGCCGCGTCCTCGGCTGGTGGACAAATCACGCCGCCGATCATGGGGGCGGCGGCCTTCATCATGGCCGAGTTCCTCGAAGTGCCGTACACGACCATCGTGATTGCAGCAATTTTCCCGGCGCTTCTACACTATGTCGGCGTCTTTGCCGTTGTTCACCTGATGGCGCGGAAGCTGAACCTTAAAGGTCTGACCAAAGACCAACTGCCGCAGCTCCAAGCCGTCTGGGCCGAGGGCTGGGCAAATATTGTGCCGCTTATCGGTCTGCTGGTGGTATTGTTCACAGGCTATACGCCATTTATGTCAGCCTTCTGCGGCATTTCTCTTGCCGTGATCGCGGGCATGTCGCGCATCAAACAGCCACCAACGCTGATCTATGCCGCAGCATTTCTCGCCTTCGTGTTGTGGAAATTCTCAGATGGTGGATTCGACCTGACCATGACGGCGATCCTGTGTGCCCTGTCCGTGGTTGCGACGCTCAACCCGCAGAAACGGATCGAAGTGCCCGAGATGCTGGCCGCAGTGGAACTGGGTGTGAAATACTCGCTGGCCGTGGGTGCGGCGGCTGCCGCGGTGGGCATCGTGGTTGGCGTAATCAACACTACCGGTATCGGCTTTCGCATCGGCTTTATGGTAACGCAAGGCGCGGGCAATCTGGCGTCAGATCTCTACAACATGATCTCGTTCGGTAGTTTCCAGCTGTTTGCAATGGAAGACCTTCAGCTTTTCATCTCGCTGGTATTCATCGCCATCGTTTGCATCCTGATGGGTGCAGGCATCCCGACCACGGCTCTCTACATCATGCTGGTTTCGGTCGCGCAGCCTGCGCTGGCGCAACTGGGCGTACCGCCAATCGCTAGCCACCTGTTCGTGCTTTATTACGGCGTGGTGTCTGAGATCACGCCTCCCGTTTGTACATCAGCTTATGCGGCAGCGGCCATTGCCAACTCGAACCCGTTCCGAACAGGGTTGTCCGCCTTTACCCTTGGGCTGGGCAAAGTGATCGCGCCAATGGCCTTTGTCTACGCCCCGGTTCTGCTGTTTGTGTCCTCAACCGGGTTTGATCTGTGGGAGTTCACATATACCGCAGCTAGCTGCATAGCCGGTGTTATTGCCCTGTCCGCAGCAGTGGTCGGTTACTGGCTGAAGCCACTGAACCTCGCGTCGCGTGTTCTGATGGCAATCGCGGGGGTGATCTTCGTTGCCCCGAGTCTGACAGCTGACCTAATAGCACTGGCAGTGGCCTCGCCGGTCATCGTCACCCAGTTGATCGCGCGTAATCGCAGCCAATCTCCGGCCTGATACGATGACAGAGCAAGTTACCATTATCGGCGCAGGGATCGTCGGTATCTGTTGCGCACTGTCTCTACAAGAGCGGGGCATAACGGTCCGTCTTGTAGACCGGGGTGACCCGGGGCAAGAAACCTCGTTCGGCAATGCGGGCGTGGTGTCACCCTGGTCGATCATTCCGCAGGCCGTTCCAGGCATTTGGAAGAAACTACCCCAAATGCTGTTGGACCCGAAAAGCGCACTGTCTGTCCGGGCGGGATTCTGGCCGAAGATGATCCCATGGGGGATGCGCTTTCTGGGTAAGTCCGGCGAAAAGTCTGTGCGCGAAGTCTCAGACGCGATGGAGGTTTTGTGTCGTCCCTCCATTGATTTGTACCGTCGGCATCTGGATGGCACCGGACACGAAGACCTGATCGCCGATAGCTTCTACGTACATGCATTCCGCAACCCGGAAGAAGCCGACCTGGACGGGCTTGGCTATTTGATCCGCCGGGAAAAAGGCGGCGATTTGGAGCGTATTGGCGGTCAGGAGTTGCGGCGCCTGGAACCCGCACTGACAGAGGAGTTCAAGGCCGCGATTGTGATCAAAGGTCAGGCCCGCGCGACATCTCCCGGGCGTGTGGGCGCAGTTCTGGCTGAAAAAGCACGCGCGCAAGGCGCCGAGATTGTACGGACTGAAATCACCAAGCTGACCCGCGGCGAGGACGGCGATTGGCAACTGGCCACGTTGGGCGAAACACTGCGCGCGCGCCATGTTGTCATTGCCGCCGGAGTGTGGTCCGCTGACCTGCTAAAACCACTGGGGCTGCCCGTGCCGCTGGCTGCTGAACGAGGATACCACGTTGAGTTTCCCATGCCCTCAGCCGCTCTGAACAATTCGGTCATGGACGTCGACGCAAAGGTGGTTGCAAGTTCGATGCAAGGCGGCCTGCGGATCGCTGGCACGGCCGAATTTGCCAGCATCAATACCCCTGCCGATCCGCGCAAGGAGTCGATACTGACCGAACAGGCCAAATCCATGGTTCCGGATCTTGATACAAGTCAGGCCCGGTTCTGGATGGGACGGCGTCCCTCTTTCCCTGACAGCCTTCCCGCAATTGGGCCGCTCAACGGCAGCGACGGGCTCTACGCTGCGTTCGGGCATTCTCATTACGGGCTTATGATGGCCCCGAAGACCGGTGAGCTTGTGGCCGATCTCGTCTCAGGGCGCAGGCCAAATATCGATCTGGCGCCCTATTCGTTGGCCCGGTTTTAACTTCCGCATCGAAAGGACTTGAACACCATGCCAGTTTACACGGGCGGACAGAATATCTGCGGGGCTTCGATCGGGGTCTTGTGCCTTGAAAGCTATTTCCCGAAACCGCCCGGGCACATAAAGAACCCGTCCAGCCTGCCGTTTCCGGTGCTCTACGAAATGATCGACGGTGTCACTGTCCCTACCCTACTGAACAATCCAACACCCGAATTGCTCGCTCCGTTCATTGAGGGCGCACAACGGCTCGAGGCCGAGGGTGTTCGGGCCATCACGGGCAGTTGCGGTTTTCTTGCCTTGTTTCAAAAGGAACTGGCGGCGGCAGTCTCCGTGCCTGTCTTCGCATCCAGCCTGATCCAGGTGCCCCTTGCATTTCACATGACCGGCGCAAACGCTCCGGTGGGTGTTCTGACCGCAGATGCGTCCGCCTTGACACAGAGGCATTTCGAAGGCGTTGGGGCCGCCGATATTCCCGTCGCAGTGCAAGGGTTAGAGGACACCAGCGAATTCGCTGAGGTGATTTTGCGAAACACGCGCACCCGCATGGATACTGATCTGATCGAGGACGAAGTCCTAAAAGCCGCGCTGCGATTAAAGCGCCAAGCACCGGATATGCGATCACTGGTACTGGAATGTACAGATTTGCCGCCATATGCCGCGCGCCTTCAGGAAGAGCTGCAACTTCCAATCTTCGATTTGACGACACTGGCGCAGATGGCGCATACCGTTGCGACGCGCAAAGCCTACGCCGGAATCATGCCTTGGGCGTAAAGGGACAGCAGTACTGCGCGGGACTTGGGGGAAATAAGTGTCCGTTGACCTTGCCATCCTGATGGCTGCCATCGGCCTTGGCGCAATGCTGCAAGTCGGTGTGGGCATTGGGTTTAGTATTATTGCAGGCCCGCCGATGATGATCCTGCTTGGTACTTCGACGGCAGTTCCCGTGCTACTGCTATTGAACACCGTTGTTTCAGCGGTAGCGACAGACCGGCACGTGCTGAAAGCCGACAAACAGACAATTCGCACGGCGATCATCGGATGCCTCGTCGGTGTGATTGCAGGCCTCGCAGTCTACCCCTTGCTGAGTGAGGCGTTTGTCCTTGGCTTGACGGCCAGCCTGCTGTTGATCGGGCTTATGACGACTTTGCTGCCCTTGCGCCGCTCCATTGGAACAGCGGGATTTTCAACTGTTTCAGGGTTGTCTGGGCTGGCAACCGTTTGGGCGGCAACACCGGGTCCTCTTATGGTTTTCGGATTGATTGCAAAAGGCCGCCCAGCCAAAGAAGTTGCAAAGCTGGTTCAACCCATTGCGCTGGTGGCATACGGCATCGCATTTTTGTTGCACAGCGTTTCAGAGGCGCAAGTTTTCAACTATGGCCCGCAGCTATGGGGCTTCCTCGCGCTCACGCTGATTGGCAGCCTTCTCGGTCGCGTAGTAGGCCCTTGCTTACCACAATCGCTAGTCACAACGGCTATCCGCGTGGTTTCTTTGATTGCGTGCAGTGTTCTCTTTCATCGCGCATTTACGATCGCATAAAATCGAAGGGCTGACGATGACGAAAAAAAACAATCTGGACAGGTATCCTCGGGTTCAACTCATGACCGGTCCAACCCCCTTGGAGCGGTTGGACCGACTGTCTGTGGAATTGGGCATAGACCTTTGGCTGAAACGCGATGACCTGACCGGTCTTGGCTTTGGCGGAAACAAAACGCGGCAACTCGAGTTCTACTTTGGCGATGCGCAGCAACAAGGTGCCGATACCATTCTGATCACCGGCGCCGTTCAGTCCAACTTTGTTCGATCTGCGGCAGCTGCAGCGGCCAAATTGGGTATGCAATCCGTCCTGCAACTGGAAGAGCGTGTGCCGGATATGAGCGAGGAGTACTACAGTTCCGGGAATGTTCTGTTGGCACAAATTCTGGGCGCTGAGCAATTGAGCTATCCCGAGGGCGAAGATGAAGCCGGTGCCGACGCTGCGTTGCATGCACGCGCCGAAGAACTGAAGGCTCAAGGGCGCAAACCCTATGTCATTCACTTGGGATTGAACCATCCACCCTTGGGTGCCTTGGGTTATGTCGTCGCCGGACAGGAATTGTGCCAGCAGATGCCGAGTTTCGACGCAGTCGTTGTTCCGTCAGGTAGCGGTGCAACACATGGAGGCATGTTGACTGGAATAGAGCTGGAAGAAAATGCCGCCACTGTGTTCGGAGTCTGCGTGCGCAGAGATCGCGATCAGCAAAAGGTCCGAATGAATACCGTTCTGCAGAAACTGGCGGATTTGTTGGATATCGACGCAGTGCCATTGCAGGACAAGGTCAACGTTCTGGATGAGGCGCTGCCTCCCGGCTACGGCAAACTAAATGGAATGACGCAGGCTGCATTGGAAAAGATGGCTCGTACCGAAGGAATATTCCTTGATCCCGTCTATTCTGCGAAAACTTTTGCGGGGTTGTTGCATTTGGTGAGCACGGGAAAAATTCAACCGGGGCAGAAAGTTGTCATGTTGCACACGGGTGGCCTGCCTGCACTCTTCGGATACCAAAGAGAGTTGATAAACAACCAATCCTGAGAAACAAACCGCTGAAGACAGCACCACCAGCGACTTCCGACTTTTACCCCAGTCCCTGTCAGTGCTTCGGTAATGGTGAAGAGGTATGCTGGGTGACTCCCTTATATCGCTGTCTCTGCGTGAAGCATTTCCTCATCATCCGTTACCTCTGCCTCTCCAACTGTATGCATCAGTTGCGTTGTGAGATCCAAATGACTGGCGGTCACGAAGTAGATTTCGTGTCTTATGCAACAAAAAAACTTAACCACGTTGCCATCGATTTGGTGCTGGCCGTGGTAGTCACACTTGCGTTCCTTACCAATCCACTTATGAAAGAGCCGTCAATTGACCTGAGGGAAATTTTGCGATGCGCATGCGCGATACGTTCATCAAGCCGATGCACCCGGAAGGTATTCGGTTTGTCGCAATCTTTGCCGCCATAACGGTCGGCCTATTTCTTCTGTCCGAAGTGCTGGGTTGGATTGGCGTCGGCCTCACAGTCTGGTGCTACTATTTCTTTCGGGATCCGGAACGCGTGCCTCCGACAGGAGAAGGGCTGATTGTCAGCCCTGCGGACGGGGTGGTTTCGCTGATCGAAGCGGCGGTGCCGCCGAACGAGCTTGGAATGCCCGATGCGCCTCTCACCCGTGTCAGTGTGTTCATGAGTGTATTCAACTGTCACGTGAACCGGACGCCCATTGAAGGTGAGGTTACCGCGGTTGCTTACCGCCCCGGCAAGTTTTTCAACGCATCCCTGGACAAGGCCAGTGCCGACAACGAGCGCAACAGCCTGCGTATCCGTATGACGAACGGTCAAGACCTGGCCGTTGTCCAGATTGCCGGCCTGGTGGCCAGACGGATCGTCTGCTTTGTAAAACCCGGCGCCGCGCTGCAAACCGGAGAGCGATTTGGGTTGATCCGCTTCGGGTCACGGCTGGATGTCTATCTTCCCGATGGGGTGGACCCGCAGGTACGTGTCGGGCAAACGATGATTGCCGGCGAGACCGTCCTTGCCAGTTTGCACATACCCGAAGAAAAGTAGGTAGTTGGATCAGTGGCAGAACCATCCGAACAGGGAGAGAAAGGGTTTGCGCTGATCCATTTGCTTCCCAATGCGTTAACCATAACGGCTATTTGCGCGGGCCTGTCAGCAATCAGATTTGGAGTTCAGGGCAACTACGTGCTGGCGGTGCAGCTCATTATTGCCGCCTGTGTTCTGGATGGGTTGGATGGACGTATTGCCCGCCTGCTCAGCAGTGACAGCAAACTGGGGGCCGAGCTAGACTCACTTGCAGATTTCCTGAACTTCGGAGTGGCTCCGCCGCTCGTTCTCTATTTCTGGGCCTTGCAGGATATACGCAGTGCTGCGTGGCTTGCAGTCCTGTTTTTTGCGGTGTGCTGCGTCATGCGCCTTGCCCGGTTCAATGTGGGTAGCAAATCTGAGACCTGCGATCAGGACAGCGCCTATTTCGAGGGCGTCCCCGCCCCTGCTGGAGCCCTGCTGGTCATGATGCCAATGTATCTGTCCTTCGCTTTCGCGGATGCCCCATTGCTGCCCAGTATTTTTATTTGCCTCTACATGGTGACAATCGGTCTTCTGCTTGTAAGCCACATACCGACTTGGTCGTTCAAGACCACAAGAATCTCCCGTGAAAACGTAAAGTACTTCCTCATCGGCGTCGCCGTTGCAGGTGCCGCGCTCCTGACCTTTGCCTGGGTCACGCTGATCGCACTCTGTCTCACATATGTGGTGGTGGTCGCGTGGGCATGGTCCGACAGGAAAACTACTTCTAACCGTTAAGGACTCGATATGGACATCAAAGCCGTTCAAACCTCCTATGCTCGTTGGGCACCCGTCTATGACAAGACGTTTGGAGCCATCACCAATGCCGGGCGGCAACACGCGGTTGAATATATCAACAGACGCGCTGGAAAGATTCTTGAAGTTGGCGTCGGCACTGGGCTGTCATTGGAGCATTACGGGCCCGAGACGCAGGTGACAGGGATCGATTTCAGCGAGGAGATGCTGCAAAAGGCCCGCAAAAAGGTAAAGGCTATGTCGCTCAGTCATGTCACCGAGTTGAGGCAAATGGACGCCCGCGCGCTTGATTTTCCAGAAAACCATTTCGATACGGTTGCGGCGATGCACGTTCTGTCCGTCGTTCCGGACCCGGAAAGGGTGATGACGGAAATAGCCAGGGTCTGCAAACCGGGTGGCAAAGTGGTGATTACAAACCATTTCCAACGAGACCGGGGACTGCTTGCTTCTCTGGAAAGGGTTTTTTCGCCACTTGCAAATACAATCGGCTGGCATTCCGATTTTGAGATTGAAACGGTGCTGAAAGAGGATGCGCTTGCCGTCGAAGAACAAAGACAAATTCCTCCGCTGGGCATGATGACTTTTTTGGTATTGAAGAAAACAATGGTCGCGTAACAGTCTTCTAAAAGAAGGTTTTGCGGCCCTAAACACGGAACCGAGCAACATCCTTTCCGCCCGCCAATTTAACAAATTCTCTCTTCTGCGAGTCGAATTTGCAACCGCGGGGTGCGCGCATTGAAGTGTCATAAATCCGCGATCTTCCGCGAGATAATACGACATTCGTGGGGCGATGATGCTTTACCGAAGAAAATTCTGGATTTTTCGGAAAGTTACACGCCATTGGGTGTCAGCGCAGTTTAGTCGGCATCTTCCATCTTGGTGGCGTTCAGTTGAGCAAACAACTCGGGTCCGACGCGGTCATAGAGTTCCAACTGCGTTTCGAGGAAATCAATGTGGCCTTCTTCGTCTGACATCAAGCTTTCGAACAAACCCATGGAAACATAGTCACCTGCGGCTTTGCAGACATCTCGCGCTTCCTTGTAGAGGGCACGAGCGCTTATCTCAGCAGCCAAATCACATTCCAGAGTTTCTCGTGGATTCTCTCCGATCCTTAGCGGGTCCAGTTTTTGCAGGTTGGGATGGCCCTCAAGAAAAATGATCCGCTCGATCAATTTGTCGGCGTGTTCCATCTCCTCGATGGATTCTTCCCGGCTTTTCTTGGCCATGCTCCCAAGTCCCCAGTCATCCTGGAGGCGGTAGTGAAGCCAGTATTGGCTGACGGCTGTCAGTTCGTGCCGAAGCGCTTTGTTCAGATATTCGATTACCTTTTTGTCACCCTTCATAAATGGCCTCCATGGCTTCATGATCGCCTTGCTTGGACGAGGTTTTCGGTGGCTGATCTTAACATTTTTTAGAATTGTTCCAAAATCAACAGATTACCCTTTACCTTCAGTTAACTAACCAAAATTCCGACGATTCTTGTTAGTTTTATCCTGGGAACTGGCAAAGCGCGATCGTCATTGCTTCCGGGCTGAGTACGGTGCGATCCCCCCGGCACTGCAATGCCGAACCTGCCGGGTTTTCGCATTTTGCAGATCAGTTGGTGTACGGATTAAACCTTAGTACCATTGTCAGGTATTGCGTGTTGAAGTGGTCCCATATCAAGATGCAGGCAATCAATTGAAATCCAAAGGAAGACGTCCTCCCTCTCAATGCGCCCGAGCTGCAGGAGAGGACGATGCAGATCGTCAATCATCTACGCGTGGTTGCACTGTAGTGCCGATCGTCCTCGCGTGTTTATTTGGATCAGGCTTGCGCCCTGCTGCTGGCTGGACCGCGTGTTCGAAGCGGTAAAAAGAGTGACGACGACAGTTTCCGTTTTCTCACTCGATCCCGAAACCCTCACTGGACGCAGCAAAACCTGGCCTTTTTTGATCCGGTCGATTTCCGAGCAATTACATGTTTTAGCATTAATCTAAAGCCATCCTGGAATTCTTTTCTGATCTTTTAGCTAGGGTCAGGATGCATTGATTTTGAAAGCGCTGCATAATTCACGGTTCGAAAAACGGAGCGGTGATATGAGCGACCTTTTCTGGCTGACTGACAAGCAGATGGCCAAACTTTCCCCTTTCTTCCCGCGGTCGCATGGCAAGCCACGGGTCGATGACAAGAGGGTGCTGAGCGGGATTATCTTCATCAATCGCAATGGGTTGCGGTGGCGTGACGCTCCCAAAGAATACGGACCGCACAAGACGCTTTATAGCCGGTGGAAGCGTTGGAGTGAGAAAGGTATCTTCGCTCGGATGATGGTCGGCTTGGCAGCCGAACACGGCGAGGAAAAGACCGTGATGATCGACGCGACCGATCAGCCTTTTTGTCACCGCTGGCCAAGTCAGTGACTACATCGGTGCGCGAGCGCTACTGAGCAGTATTC
>NZ_JBXWMF010000035.1:0-54566 GCF_059609725.1 Ruegeria sp. YTSC199 | reverse complement strand
ATCCAGCAAAATCAACCATCTTGCCACCCAACTCAACATGCAATGAATACAACGGTGTGCGATTAATCTCGGTCATGTCTTAAGCCTTTCAATCAGCGGGACTGGTCACGAACGACCATGACGGTACAATGCGCGTTGCGCACGACACGGGCCAGGTTCGGGCCAATCTCATAGTTCGGAAAGTCGCCTTTGGTCGAGGCCATGACGATTAGATCGAAGCCGTCCTTGTAGGCCAGTTTCAGGACTTCGCGGTAGACGCTTCCTTCTTCGACGTGAATCGCCACGTCCGAGGCATTGCCGTGATCCAGAATGGCCTGAACCGCGTTGCGCACGTGCTCTTTGGCGCCAGCACCATAGTTGGCGGGCAGGTTCGGCAGCTGGATGATCTCGGGGATGACGGCAACCGCGTGTAGCTCGGCCCCGTAGAATTTCGCCTGTTCCACCGCAAGCGGCAGGGCTTGTTTCCACGAGCGATCGTCGGTGTGATCAATGGGCAGCAGGATTTTCGTGGCCATCACGTCTCTCCTCGAGATTTGGAATTCTGTTTCAATGGCGAGGGGCCGGAGTGGCCCCCCGTTTCTTTGAGGTACCGGATTACTCGGCAGGTGAGCCGCCCGGTTCTTCGGACTGGCCGCCCGAGGCGAAGAACTCTTTCGTCAGTTTGAAGACGACCGGGCTAAGCAGCAACAGGGCAATCAGGTTGGGCAACGCCATCATCGCGTTCAGCGTGTCTGCCAGCAGCCAGATAAAGCCCAGATCCGCGGTTGCACCGAAGTAGATCATGATGATCCACAGGATGCGGTAGGGGATCAGGGATTTTACACCCAGTAGGAACTCGACGCATTTCTCGCCATAGAACGACCAGCCGAGAATGGTGGTGAAGGCAAAGATCGACAGTGCGATTGCGATCAAGTAGCCACCGATGCCGGGCAGGGTGGTTTCGAAGGCCAGCGAGGTCAGAGCCGCGCCGGAAACGCCCAGTTCCGGGTCCTGATTGAACAGCTCGACCGACGCGTCCAGCGCACCCGACGAGATTATCGCCAGACCGGTGATTGAGCAGACGATGATGGTGTCAATGAACGTACCCAGCATCGCGATCAGGCCCTGATTGACCGGACCTTTGGTTTCGGCTGCTGCGTGCGCGATCGGGGCGGAGCCCAGACCAGCCTCGTTCGAGAATACACCACGTGCCACCCCAAAGCGGATCGCCAGCCAAACTGCCGCACCAGCTGCGCCACCTTTTGCAGCCCATGGAGTGAAGGCAAACGCAAAGACGTCTGCAATTGCCGCACCGACCGAACCGATGTTGAGCAGCAGAACCAGTAGACCGGCGATGATGTAGGCAACCGCCATGAATGGAACCAGTTTACCAGCAACTGCACCGATGCGGGTGATGCCACCCAGGATCACGGCTGCGGTCAGGATCATCAGAACTACACCGGTGACCGAAGTATTAAGACCAAAGTTCGATTCCAGAACCTGAGCTACACCGTTTGCCTGAACACCGTTGCCGATGCCAAAGGCAGCGATCCCACCGAACAGAGCAAACGCTCCGCCAAGCCAGGCCCACTTCGCGCCAAGACCATTCTTGATGTAATACATCGGTCCGCCAACGTAGTTGCCCAACTCATCCTGCTCGCGGTACTTCACGGCCAGAACAGCTTCGGCATATTTGGTGGCCATGCCCACCAGGGCGGTCATCCACATCCAGAACAATGCGCCCGGACCGCCCAGGAAGACAGCAGTGGCCACACCGGCGATATTGCCGGTACCGATGGTTGCTGACAGTGAAGTCATCAACGCGTTGAACGGGCTGATCTGACCGTCGCCCTGACCTTCACGACCCGCAAACAACAGTTTGAAGCCGGTGCCGACACGCAGGATCGGCATGAATTTCAGTCCGACTTGCAGGAAAAAGCCGGCGCCGAGGATAAGCACCAGCATTGGCACCCCCCAGACGATGCCATTTATTTCCCCTACAAAGTTAGTTAACGCTTCCATGGTTTCCCTCCCATTTGCGTTTGGATTATGCCCCGTTGGCGATAGCCCGCTGGCGGGCCTGCTTAAGGGCGGCAAAATCTTCGTCGGCGTGGAACGAGGAACGCGTCAGCGGCGTTGCCGACACGTGCAAGAAGCCCTTGGACCTTGCGATCTGTTCCAGTTGATCGAACTCTTCCGGTGACCAGAACCGGTCAATCGGGTGGTGTTTCGGGGTCGGTTGCAGGTACTGACCGACAGTCAGGAAATCGACATTGGCGGCGCGCAGATCATCCATCACCTGCCGCACATCGTTCAGCGTTTCGCCCAAGCCCACCATCAGACCGGACTTGGTGAAAATCTCGGGGTTGGCGCGCTTGGCATCGTCCAGCAAGCGCAGCGAAGTATAGTATCGCGCACCTGGGCGTACACTCGGATACAGGTGCGGAACGGTTTCCAGATTGTGATTGAAAACATCCGGGGCAGCGTCGAACACAACACCTGCTGCGTTGCCTTTGCCAAGAAAATCGGGCGTCAGAACTTCGACCGTTGTGCCAGGGTTCTGGTGGCGCACGGCGCGGATGGTCTGGGCGATATGTTCGGCCCCGCCATCGGTCAGATCATCCCGGTCCACGGATGTGATCACCACGTGGCGCAGGCCGAGCTTTTTGACCGCGACCGCAACCCGGCCCGGCTCAAAAACGTCCAGCGCGTCAGGTCGCCCAGTCGCCACATTGCAGAAGGAACATCCCCGCGTGCAGACCTCGCCCATGATCATCATCGTGGCGTGGCGCTTGGACCAGCACTCGCCGATATTGGGGCAGGCGGCCTCTTCGCACACCGTCGCCAGATCATGGTCACGCATCAGGCGGCGGGTTTCGTAATACTCGGCGCTTTCGATCTTTTTGCGGCGAATCCACTTGGGCTTGCGCGGGATGACGCTGTCGGCTTTCTTGGCCTTTTCGGGGTGGCGGGGGCGAAGCTGGATGGTCATCTGGCGGTTCCCTTATGCGTGGATCGCGCGGCCTAGGGCGTCGAGGCAGGCTTCCTTGACTGCCTCGACCATGGCCGGGTGTGCATGGCAGGTCGACGCGACTTCGGACACGGTTGCGCCCTTGGTCATCGCCAGGACCAACTCGGCGATCAGATCGCCACCGTGAGCGCCGCAAATATGCGCGCCGAGGATTTTGCCACTTGGATCAGCCAGAACCTTGACCGCACCGTCGGTTTCGCCGGTTGAGCGGGCGCGCGAGTTGGCCATGAAGGCAAACTTGCCAACCGAGTATTCGGCGCCTGTTTCTTTCAACGCTTCTTCGGTCAGGCCGACCGAGGCGACCTCGGGGTCGGTGTAAACAACACCCGGAACGGTGTTGTAGTCCACGTGTCCGGCTTGGCCTGCCAGCATCTCGACACAGGCTACACCATCCTCTTCGGCCTTGTGCGCCAGCATCGGGCCGGGGATACAGTCACCGATCGCATAGAGGCCGGGCACCGAGGTGCAGAAGGTGGCATCCACCTGAACAAATCCGCGCGGGTCACGGGCCACCCCCAGTTCTTCCAGCCCAAGCCCGCGCGTGACGGGGCGGCGTCCGACGGCGATCAGAACCTTGTCGGCCTCGATCACCTCTTCCTTGTCTTTGCCGACCCGATCCAGAGTGAGCGTCAGCCCGGCGTCAGACTTATCGACGGATTTCAGCGCGCGACCCAGCTGGAACTTCAGTCCGCGCTTGCTAAGGGCGCGCTGCGCCAGTTTCGCGATCTCGCCATCAATGCCAGGCAGAACCCGGTCGAGATACTCCACAACGGTGACCTTGGCGCCCAGCCGCGCCCAGACCTGGCCAAGCTCCAGCCCGATCACTCCGGCACCCACGACGACCAGATGTTCGGGCACCGCCTCAAGCGCAATTGCTCCGGTCGAGCTGAGGATGTCCAGCTCGTCAATCTCGATGCCGTTCAGCGGGGTCGGTTCCGATCCGGTGGCAATCAGGATGTTTCGGGCGTCATGGATATCGTCGCCCACTTTGACCTGCCCGGCGGCGGGAATGCTGGCCCAGCCTTCAATCAGGTCCACGCCGTTTTTCTTGAACAGAAACGCGATGCCCTTGGTCAGGTCCCCGACGATCTTGTCTTTGCGACCCATCATTGCAGGCACATCAATGCTGGCCCCCTCAACCGCAATGCCATGGGTGGAGAGGTGTGCAAGCTCGGCATATTTGGCCGAGGAGGTCAGCAACGCTTTGGAGGGGATGCACCCCACATTCAAACAGGTCCCGCCCAGTGCTCCGCGTCCTTCGACGCACGCCACTTTCAGTCCCAGTTGAGCCGCGCGGATGGCAGCGACATAGCCGCCCGGGCCGCCCCCGATAACTATAAGGTCGTAGGTCATTTCTGCGTCTTTCAGTAGATCGGGTGGCTTGCGCACAGGGCGCGAACTTTTTCGTGGGTCGCTTTTTCGACGGCCTCATCGCCGTTCGGGTCCTGCGCCAGCGCATCCAATACATCGCCAATCAGATGGCCAATCTGCTGGAACTCTTCGGGGCCAAAGCCCCGGCTGCAGCCAGCCGCTGTGCCCAAACGAATGCCGCTGGTAACAGTGGGTTTCTCTGGGTCGCCCGGCACGCTGTTCTTGTTGCAGGTGAAGCCTGCTCGTTCCAGCGCCGCTTCGGCGTCCTTGCCGGTCACGCCAATCGGGCGCAGGTCGACCAGCATCAGGTGATTTTCCGTACCGCCCGAAACGATGTCACAACCGCGCGAAATCATTACGTTAGCCAAGGTCGAAGCGCTGTCGATCACGCGCTGCATGTATTCCTTGAACTCGGGTTTCTGTGCCTCGCCAAATGCCACCGCCTTGCCTGCGATCACATGCATCAGCGGGCCGCCCTGCAAACCGGGGAATACGGCCGAGTTGATCTTTTTCGCCAGCGCTTCGTCATTGGTCAGAATGATCCCGCCGCGCGGACCACGCAGGGTCTTGTGCGTGGTCGAAGTCACCACATGCGCGTGACCGATGGGCGAGGGGTGCAGACCGGTTGCGACCAGCCCGGCGATATGGGCCATATCGGCCAACAACCAGGCGCCAACCTCATCCGCGATGGCGCGGAAACGGGCAAAATCGATCTTTTGCGAATAGGCCGATGCGCCAGCAATGATCAGCTTAGGCTTTTCGGCCTTGGCCAGCGCCTCTACCTGATCATAGTCGATCAGCCCGGCTTCGGTCAGGCCATACTGAACCGGACGGAACCACTTGCCGGATTGCGCGGGCTTAGCGCCGTGGGTCAGGTGGCCGCCAGCATCCAGCGACATACCAAGGATCGTGTCGCCGGGGCTGAGCAGCGCCAGCTTCACCGCACCGTTTGCCTGCGCGCCCGAATGCGGCTGTACGTTGGCGTATTCACAGCCGAATAGTTGCTTCAGCCGTTCGATCGCTTCGACTTCCACCTCATCCACATATTCGCACCCGCCATAGTAGCGGCGGCCGGGATAGCCTTCGGCGTATTTGTTGGTCAGCACCGAACCCTGCGCCTCAATCACGGCCTGAGAGACAATGTTTTCGGATGCGATCAGCTCGATCTGTTCGGCCTGACGTGTACCTTCGCGCGCAATCGATGCAGCGATCTTCGGGTCGGCCTCGGCCAGCGACGTCTTGAACATAGTCTCCTCCTCTAAATCGAATCCCCGGTTCGAGATTTTGTTTCCTATAGTGGAAATTGTTCCCGTAAAGCAACATAAATCTCATATTCGTGAAGTTGCGTGCGAATAGGGGAGCGAGTAACCTGCAGCGGAATAGGGAGATTTTCATGGGCGAAGACCAAAGGAACGAAACCTCAGCACCGGAGGAAATGGACGAAGGCGTCGCTTTGGGGCGCTCGATCCGGGATGCACGGCGGGAAAAAGGCTGGACGCTGGAAGAGGCCGGACGCGCTGCGGGAATCGGTCGTTCCACCTTGTCGAAGATCGAAAACAACCAGACAAAACCCAGCTTCGAGATCGTGCGACGCCTGACACAGGCACTGGATCTGAACCCGCCTCAGTTGTTTCTTCAGTCGGGCCAGACGGGCATTACCGGTCGACGGGATTATACGCCAAAAGGGCAGGGCGAGTTTCGAGAAACTGCAACATATCTGCACGAGCTGCTGTGCTCGGACCTGACCAGCAAGCGGATGCTGCCCTATGTCGCGACGATCCGGGCGCGGGATATTTCCGAGTTCGACCCGTGGATCCGACACTCGGGCGAAGAGTTCATGTATGTACTGAGCGGTGAACTGATCTTTATCTCGGAACACTACCGCCCGTTGCCAATGAAGGCGGGGGATTCACTCTATTACGACAGCAGCATGGGGCATGGGTGCGTATCCACCAGCAAAGAAGATGCTCAGGTTCTTTGGGTGTCGTTGGAGTGATCTGGACAGGGCCGTGTAGGCCGGGGCATGCACTGCCCCGGTTCTCAGATCACAGCATCCATCCGGATGGGGCTTGCAAAGGGCCCGATTACACCTCCCAGGTCGCGATGGGGTCGCCCAAAAGGTCACGATTGACGGCGACGCCCAGACCGGGTGCATCGGGCGGCAATACACCGCCATCTTTGATCGGCGCATCAAAAGAGCCGGTTTGAACAGTCACCATGTCCCGCTGGTCGAGTACGCAGCGTAGCAGCCGCGCGGGCACCGTGGCCCCCATGTGAAAGATCGAAGCGGCAGAAAGAGTGGAGCCGACCGTGTCCTGTACACTGATCGTCAGACCGGCGGCCCGACAGATATCGCGATGGCGGCGCGCATGGGTCAGGCCACCTGCCTTCGATATCTTCAGTCCGATCCCATCTGCCACGTCCAGCGCCACCAGTTTGGAGATGTCACCATCTTCCTGAGCCAGTTCATCAAGGATGATTGGCACATCACATCGCTGGCGCAGTGAAATGGTCTCGCGCCAGGTGGCGCAGGGGGCCTCAAGTACGAAATCCAACCCGACCGGCAAGGCGCGCAGCATCCGCAAGGCGGTCTCGGGGATCAGCCCGCCATTGGCATCGACGATAAAATACTCGCCCGGTTGACGATCAGCCAGTGAGGCCGCAATGCGCTCAGCGTCCAACTGCGGACCGCCTTCGCTGTCCAGTGCGCCGATTTTCACGGAATGGCCCATATAGCCCATTTTGCGGTGTTCCGCGACGCGCGCTCGCATGTCTTCCGGTGCGCCTGCATAGATCGAGCTGATTGTCGGCAGTCGGATTCCTGTGCTACCGCCCAACAGTTTGTAGACCGGCAGTTCCACCGATTTTCCGAAAATGTCCCAACAGGCAAGATCGATGGCATTTTTGGCGTGGTTGTGCCCCAAAAGCGCCTCGTCCATCGCGTCGTTGATCCGATCCACATCGCGGGGATCACGGCCGATCAGGTGGGGTGCGATCTCTTCGATCCCGGCGCGTGCGCCACGGGCGTGGGCGGCGATGTAATTGGGGCCGAACGGTGTGCTTTCGCCCCAGCCCTCGATACCATTATCGGCGGTCAGGCAGACCATGACACCGTCGAATCCGGTATAGATCCGGCCACCGGACAGCTCATAGCTGCCGCCGGAATAGGGCAGGTGCAGCTCGAAAAGTTCAATTTTCCTGATCTTCATGGATCATTCCTGCGGCGGGATCAGCACAAGCTGACCAGTGTGCTTTTTAGCCAGAAAGTCTTCCTGAGCGATTGCGATGTAGGACAACGGATAGGTCTTGGCCACAACGGGGCGGATTTCACCGGCCTCGATGTATTTCACCAGGTTTTCGAACACGACATCTTCCTGAAAAGTGCAGCCATACAGCGTCAGGTCTTTCAGATAGAGCGTACGTACATCGATCTCGCAGATCGGCCCAGCGATGGCCCCCGCAGTGGCATAGCGGCCACCTCGGCGTAGCACGTCCAACAGGCTGGGCCATTGCGGACCGGCTACCAGATCGACCACCACGTCGATCGACCCTGCCCCCAGTTCAGCCACCAGATCGGCATCACGATCCAGAATACGGTCAGCACCCAGTGCCCGGACGGCCTCGACCTTGGAGGGAGAGCAAAGTGCGATCACCGTGGCACCGCGCCGCTTTGCCAGTTGCACAGCAGCCGAACCCACGCCGCCCGAGGCCCCGGTTACCAAAACCGTCTCGGCTCCGACACCTGCGCGGTGCAACATGCCTTCGGCGGTGGAATAGGCGCAGGGGATCGCTGCCAGTTCAGCGTCGGACCAGTCACAGTCGACGGTGTGGGTCTCTTGCGCGGGGGCTTTGCAATATTGCGCAAACCCACCGTCGCATTCGCTGCCGATGGTCCAGCATTCATAGGGACGGTAATCCACGTAGGTTCGCAGCATATTACGCACGATCACCCGATTGCCGATACGAGCCGGGTTCACGCCCTCGCCAACAGCGACGATAAAGCCGCAAACATCTGCGCCTTGGATGCGCGGGAAGGTTAGTGGCACGCCTGACCAACTGGCATCATCGTCATCGACCGTGTCGAATCCTTCTGCCCCGCCACTTTCAGTGTCAGCAGTCACAGCCTTGGAATACCACCCGATGCGCGTGTTGATATCGGTGTTGTTGACACCCGCCGCCGTGACGCGGATCAGCACCTCGCCTGATTCAGGTTGCGGTGTGGGCACGTCGGCGCGATAGTCCAGTTTGTCTAAGCCACCATGGCCTGTAAGCAGGACGGCCTTCATTGTTTCAGGGATCATCTCAGCCTCCGAAAGACGCAACGGGTGCGCCGAAAAGCACTTCATCCGGGGTGACACCCAAACCCGGCCCGGTTGGACGTTCGATGTGACCACCCACGATTTGAATTCCGTTTTCGGTGTCGTAGTTGCGTTCGATATAGGGCGCTGCCAGCCAGACCCCTTCGCACAGCTCGGGTTTGACGGTTGCGCCGATCTGGGTGCAGGCGGCGGCGATGATATCCCCACCCCAGCTGTCGTCGCAGGTATGTGGTAGGTTGCGCGCTTCGCAGATGTCGCGGAAGGCGCGCATATGAGTCAGACCGCCGATACGCGTGACCTTCATGCCAAACCCATCAACCAGGCCAGTGCCCGCGGCCGAAATGACCGTGTTCAGATCAACACTGTTTTCATCCATATAGATACCGTGGCTGACCTGCGGGCGGATCTTCTCCAGATCCTGCACGGTGTTGCAGGGCTGCTCCATGATGAACGGCACATGTGGTAATTCCCGGCTGACGCGCAGGGCGTCACGGGTTGTCCAGCCGCGATTGCCATCCACCGCCAGACGCATACCGGAGCCTTTGATCGTCTCCCAGACTTTTGTGATTGTCTCGATGTCAATCTCGACCGGGCGACCGCCAACCTTGACCTGCAGGCGCGGATAGCCTTCGTCCAGCTTCTCTTTGGCCAGTCTTGCAATGTCGTCCGGCGCGCCGACGCCGGTTGCGTAGTAGGACGGTACACGGTCAGTCACGGCACCGCCCAGCAAGTCGGCGACATTGATGCCCAGCGACTGGCCGAAAAGGTCATAAGCAGCGATATCCAGCGCGGCCTTGGCATAGTTATGACCGTTCAGCAGAGTATCCATCTTGCGGCGCAACGTGCCAGGCGTTGCCTCGGCGCCGATCAACCCCTCGGCCATCACCTTCAGCGCGGCGCGCGCGCCTTCCGCATGGGCCTCGGCATAGGTCGGGCCGACCGGGCAGGTCTCGCCCCAGCCGACATGACCAGTGCCGGACACCAGTTTGACGAGGGTGGTGTCCAGTGCCCAGACTGCGCCGCTGGCCATCGTATAGGGACCATTCCTGACCGGCAGGTCATGGGCGTAGATGTGGATTTCCTTCAGTTTCATGCTGGGGTTTTCCGTTGGTTAGAAAAAGCTATTTGATGCCTGCTGCACTCAGGATCAGGCCTGCGGCGCAGAGTGTCTGACGGCTGGCCCGTTCCGGCCCGATCATACGGGCGGCTTCGGTCAGGCCTTCGTGCAGTAAGAACAACTGATCGGCCAACGTGTCCGCATCACAGTGCGGGGCAACATCAAGAAGCCGTCGGTGAAACTGTGCTCGTACACCGGATTTATGTGCCTCGACCGCGGCGCGTATCGGGGCGCTGTCTGGGTAGGCGGACAGGGCATTGCGAAACAGGCAACCGCAATTCGAGATCCCGAACAACCAGTCGGACAACCGCTGAAGAATGTGGACGACATGGGCTGCGCCGTCCTCGGGGCCTTCACCGATCCAGTCCGTATAGGCGCGGTCTCGGTGTTGCAACGCGCCCACCACCATGGCCTCACGGCTGGGGAAATACTTGTAGAGGGTTCTCAGCGAAACATCTGCGCCCGCGCGCAAAGCTTCGACGCCGGGCCCGGCAAACCCCATTTCCTCGAACTGGCCATGCAGGCTGGCGGCAATCTGGTGTTTCATGTCAATCATGAGGAAGTGGTAGAGTGATCGCTCTACCTTTGGCTTGAATAAAACCGACATGAATCCAGGTGGTGACGACATGACACCCAACCGACGAAAAAAATGATCGTTGGACATAAACAGACGCTGCTATCCGGTGACAAGCCGGAGAGCTATACGGTGAAACTCTGTAAGTAATTAATAATGCGCAAAAAAAATCAGGTGGTCGCCGCCAGCCACCGATACACAAGTTTGGCGCGATCAGATGCCGTATTGTGAAGCGCGACGTAAAAATCCAGCGGTGAGGTAAGTGCCTGCGGTAGCAGGCTGACCAGTCTCCCGGATGCTACAAGCTCCGAGGTTAGCCCCTCCCACCCCAGTACGGCCCCCATGTCGTCCTGTGCGGCCTGAAGCGCAATGGTATAGTTGTTGACGCGATGGCCTGAGTTCAAAGGCCCGTCGTAACCCAATTGGTTGGTCCATTCGCGCCAATCCGTCCACCCCGTTCCCGGCGCATCAAGGTGAATCAAGGGGATGCGCGCAAAGTCCCGGATATCGGTGATGTTGTTCTGTTCCAAAAACCGCGGGCTGCCGAGTGCCATGATGCGGTCACGAAACAAAACGTGGTTGTTGCCTCTCTCTTCAGAGGCATCCCCATAACAAATGCTGAGATCGCATTTCGATGTGTCAAACCCCAGATCCGTGACTACTTGTGTCACCGATATATGCCCGTGACTTTTCCAGAATTGTGCAAGCCGGGGGGTTAGCCAAAGCGAACTTACTGCGGTGCTGGACCGAATCGTCACACCAGATCGGTGATATTGCGACCGCAACTGCTGTAGAGCTTCGCTGATGCCTTCGAGCCCTCGCTGCAGGGCGACCAACAGGTAAGCCCCGCTTTCAGTCAGCTCAACCCCGCGATGGTGGCGGCGGAACAACGAGCAATTCAGTTCGTGTTCCAGTGATTTGACCTGATGGCTGATGGCTGCAGGGGTCACATTCAACTCTGTCGCTGCGTTTTTGAAGCTCACATGTCGCGCGGCGGCCTCGAAGCTGATCAATGAGCTTACAGGGGGGAGTTCATAGGGGCCTCTGGGCAAGGTGGTTTGACCTTTTGATCGTATATTATCTGCTTTTCAGCGCAAAATGCAAAGCGTGAGTTACTTCAGCTAAATCAAAGTGAATTTTTTTGCAATTGCCTGCAAGGCGGCCGCCCGCGAAATTGGTGATCAGCATTCGGGGATGTGTCTGTCTCAGACGGCAGGGGGAGCGTTCATGGTGACGTAACCGCCTGTATTCCCGGACGAACCCGGCATCAGCGTTTACCAAAATGCCCGGGTTTTTGGCCGGTTTCGGCGCATGTTAGGGAGTCGATTGAATGAAGTCGCATGCAAAAGTTGTGGTTGTCGGGGGCGGATGTGTTGGGGCATCGATCCTTTATGGCCTGACCGAACATGGGTGTTCGGACGCGGTCATGCTTGAGCGCACGACGCTGACCTCGGGGTCTACGTGGCACGCAGCGGGGCTGCTGGTGACCTTTGTGCGGTCGCACAACGTGTCCAAGATGACGATGGAAACCATCCGCATCTATTCAGAAGTCGAAGAAAAGATGGGCGCCTCGGTGGGTCTGCGTAAAGTGGGTCAACTGCGTGTTGCCAATACCGAGAAACGCTGGGATGAATTCCAGTCCTACATTTCGATTGCTGAAGCCGCAGGTGTGCCTTGCAAGCTGGTGACGCCGGAAGAGATCGAGGAAATCCATCCCTTGCTGAACCAGAGCCCCGACATCCGCGGCGGCATCCTGCACACCGAAGACGGCTATGTGAACCCGGCCGATATCACCATGGCGCTGGCCAAGCTGGCGCGGGATGCGGGCGCAAAAGTCTATCAGAACACCGAAGCGCAATCCTACGAAAAGCTGGAGAACGGTCATTGGAAAGTGACCACCAATCAAGGCGAGATCACCTGCGAGCATCTGATTTTCGCCACTGGTAACTATGCCCGCGAGAACGCGCGTCGCGTGGGGCTGGATCTGCCTTGTATCCCGATTGTTCACCAATACTGGACCACGGAAACCGTGCCGCTGCTGAAAGAGCGCCGCGCGCAAGGGCTGACAGAATTCCCTATCCTGCGCGACGAAGATTACGGTGCCTATCTGCGCGAGGACGTGGGCGGCATCCAATTCGGCCCCTATGAGTTCACCAAGGACCTCAAGCTGTTTGCCGAAGACCGCGTGCCACCCGAATTCGGTGCTGACCTACTGCCCGAAGATTTCGACGCCGTTGAAACTCAGTGGGAGCGCGCCATCGAACGTGTCCCGACGCTGGGCGAGGTCGGTATCAAGGCCAACACCCGCGGTCCCTTCCAGATGACCCCGGACGAGCTGCCTCTGGCCGGTCCCGCACCGGGGCATGACAATCTGTGGCTGGCCGAGGGTATGCCGGGCGGCATCCTGTGGGGTGGCACCGTGGGCAATCGACTGGCCAAATGGATCGTCAATGGCGATCCGGGCATGGACATGTCGGAACTCGACCCGCGCCGGTTCTCGGACTACGCGTCCAAGCGCTGGACCATGGACAAGGTGCGCGAGACGTGGGGCACCCACATGAACGCGCATGTTCCGGGCGAGGACTTCCCCGATGCGCGTCCGATGAAAACCATGGGCTCTTATGACTTGCTGACTGCCCACGGAGCGGTCTGGACCAGCTTCAACGGTTACGAATTCCCCCGCTGGTTTGCCAAATCCCCGGAAGAGGCGATCCCCGAACACTCCTTCCGCCGCACCAATCACATGGAACTGGTGCAGGAAGAGGTCCGCCGCACGCGGGAAGAGGCTGGCTTCATCGAAATGTCGCCGATGACCAAGTTCACGGTGCGCGGGCCGGGCGCTGCCAAATGGCTGGACGGCCTGATGGCGAACAAATTGCCCAAAGTGGGCCGCATGACCCTGTCGCTGATGCTGAACGACCAGGGCGGCATGGATGCGGAATATACCATCGTGCGCTATGCCGAGGATGACTTCTATCTGATCTCGACCCCGAACTGGCGGGCTTATAACTGGGATCAGTTGCAGCGCCTGCTGCCCAAGGACGGTTCGGTTGTGCTCGAGGATATCTCGGAACAGCTGGGCGTGATCGCTTTGGCCGGGCCCAAGGCGCGGGATATCCTGCAGCCGCTGACCGATAACGACCTGTCGAACGAAGCCTTCCCGTGGCTCGCGGCCCAAATGGGTGAGGTGGGCTATGCCAAGGGCGTCCACCTGCTGCGCGTGTCCTATACTGGTGAGTTGGGATGGGAACTGCACCACCCGGTCGGATACAACCGCCACCTTGTTGATCTGCTACTGAAAGCTGGAGTGAAACCCTTTGGACTTGAAGCCTTGGAATCCATGCGTCTTGAGAAATCCTACCGCGCCATCAACCGCGAGATTTGCAAGGATCTGACCCCGTTCGAGGCCGATCTGGGCCGCTTCGTGGCGATGACCGAGAAGATCGGCGGACAGGTGGCCGAGCGTGATTTTATCGGCAAAGCCGCGCTGCAAAAGCAGCAGGATGAGGGCGGATACAACACTCTGGTCACGCTGAAACTGCCGTTCTGCGATACCTCGGTGATGTTTGACGAAGGCGTCTATGCCGACGGCAAGCTGATCGGCCGGGTGACCTCGGGTGGGTTCTCGTATTACTGCAACCACGACATCGCGATGGCACTGGTGCCGCAGGATATGACTGCACCTGGCACCAAAATGCAGGTGCTGGTGCACAATGAAATGCGCGATGCCGAAGTGATCGATGTCTGCGCCGTTGATCCAAACAGCGCCCGTGCGCGCGCCTGATCCGGAGGGGTTGTAATGACACAAGCAAGAGCACGCGCGGGCCGGAGCGGTCGCGCGGCGCGGGTGCAAGCCCGCACCAACCCGCCGCCGGTTTATCTGCCGACGTTGAACCGCAAAGTCGGGCCTATCGATCTGCTTGGTCCCGAGGGGGTCGAAAAGATCCACAACGCGGCCATGACGATCTTAGAGACCACCGGTATCGAATTCCGTGACCCGGTAGCCTTGGCCGACTGGAAGAAACATGGCGCAGATGTTCAGGGCGAACGGGTTCGCATCGGCCGGGACATGCTGATGGACCTGATCTCGGCTGTTCCGTCGGAATGGGGCTATGCGGCGCGCAACCCGGACCGTTCTTTGCGGGTCGGCAACCGGAACTCGGTGTTTGCGAACGCCTACGGCGCTCCCTTTGTCTATGGCATGGATGGAGTGCGTCGCCCGTCGCTGCTGGAAGACGCGCACAACTTCTTCAAGCTAAGTCAGATGAGCCAGTCGATGATGGTTCCGGGCGTCTTGCCGGTCGAGCCGCAAGACGTGCCCGTTCCGCAGCGCCACCTTGAGCTTGTTCACGCGGCGCTGACGCTGACCGACAAGCCGATCAAGGGGTCGGTCCTGTCGGAACAGGCCGCGCGCGACTCGGTTGAGATGACGCGCATCGTGTTCGGCGAAGAGTTTGTGGACAACAACGTGGTGATGGCTGCGCTGCTGAACTGTAATACGCCGCTGGTTTGGGACGAAACCATGCTGGAAAGCTTGCGGGTTTACGCAAGTGCCAACCAGCCCTGCCTATTGTCGCCATTCGTTCTGGCGGGGGCCTCAACCCCGGCCAGCCCACAAGGTGGCGTGGCGTTACTGATCGCCGAGTCGCTGGCGGGCATGGCATATAGCCAGATCATCCGGCGTGGAGCACCCATGGTGCTGGGCGTGGCGATCATGGGCGTCTCGATGAAAACGGGTGCGCCGATGATGGGCTCACCCGAGCCGGGCCTGATGAACCTGTTGGTTGGTCAGATGGCGCGTTTTTATGGCGTTCCGTGGCGGACCTGCACAATGTGGACCGGATCGAAATCCCCGGACATGCAGGCGGCTTTTGATACGGCCAACACCATGTGGCCGGTGCTGCTGGGCGGGGCCAATTACATCGTGCATTCGGCAGGTTTCCTGGAGGGTGCGCTCGGTGTCAGCTACTCGAAATGGGTACAAGACACCCGGCAGCTTGAGAACTTTCACCGGTTCTTCAGCGGTATTGTGGACGAAAACCTGGACGCGCTTTTGGATGATATCGCCGTGATCGGCCCCGGCGGTCACTTCTTGGGGACGGACCATACCCGGGAAAACCCGCTGCACATGAACCCGCTGCAGAACAACGACAGTTTTGAGCAGTGGGAAGCGGAAGGGTCGAAATCCGCGGAAACCATTGGCAACCAAGAAGCTCAGCGTATTCTGGACAATTACGTCAAGCCGCCAATGCCTGATGATCAGCGTGGTGCACTCGACGAATTTGTTGCCAAGAAGAAACTGGAATATCAAAACGCGTAACTAAAACACGGGCGCACAAGCGTCCGCCAGCCAGACACAAGGACAGGATGAGGCAAATGACCGAAGCCCCAACGAAAACGCTCTCACTCGAAGAGGTGAAGGCATTGGCCAAATCTGTCCTTGTGTCCGCCGGCATGGACAAGCGCGGAAGTGAAGTTCTGGCAGATCTGGTGATGCGCTCAGAACGTGACGGCCCGCGCAGCCATGGTTTGCGGATGTTGCCCGTTTATGCGCAGAGCTTTGCGTCGAACTATGCAAATCCCACGGCGAAACCCACCATCGAACGTATCGCACCGGGTGTTTTGCGCGGTGACGGAGATAACGGCTACTACCAGATTGCTGCGGCGGATGCGCGGGATGAGCTGGTTGCGATGGTCCGCGAAAACGGTATCGCGTCCTTTGCCTGCGCCAATTGCCACCATCTGGGCGCGCTGCGGTTCGATACGGAACCGTTGGCGCAGGCGGGGCTGGTTGCTCTGGCGGTTGTGAATTCCTTGTCGATGGTGGTGCCTCAAGGGGGGCTGCGTCCAGTCTTTGGAACCAACCCCATGTCCTTTGCCTGCCCGCGCGAGGGGGCGGAGCCTGTGGTCTGGGATCAGGCCTCTTCGGTTGCCGCGCTGATGGACGTGCGGATGGCCGCCGCCGAGGGGCATGATCTGCCGCGACCCAGCGGGTTGAATACTGCGGGTCAGCCGACAACCGACCCGAACGCCATTCTGGAAACCCGCAGCCTGTTGCCATTTGGCGAACACAAAGGCGCGGCCATTGCTTTCCTAATCGAGGTTCTGGGTGCTGCGTTGGCTGGTGGTACCCTGTCGGTCGACAATCAGGAGCGCGAGTCCTTTGGGGCCCTCAATATCAAAGGCGGTGCAACCCTGATCGTGATCGACCCGACCCGGTTCGGCAACCCTGGCTTCAACAACTACGTCACTCGCATATGTGCCGAAATCAAGGGCAACGGAACCGCGCGTGTGCCTGGTGACGGACGCCTTAAAAATCGCGAGGCGACCGAAGCGACCGGAGTCACCGTCGCCGCAGACCTGCTGACGCAGTTGCAAGCATTTTAGGAAAGGTCGGAAGACATGCCCAAGATGGTGGTGATCGGCGGCGGCGTCGTTGGTATCTCCTGCGCGCTGGCTTTGCAGGCCGAGGGGAACTATGTCACCGTCATCGAGCCGGGCCCGGTAGGTGAGGGTGCCAGCTGGGCCTCGTGCGGATGCATCGCCGTGGGTGAGATCGTGCCGTTGTCTCAGCCTGGGATGCTGCTGAAAGTTCCCGGGCTGTTGATGCATCCCAAAGCGCCTTTGACGTTGCGCCCAAGTTCGGCCCTGCGATTGACGCCTTGGTTCAGCCGATTTGTCGCCAACGCGCGCCCCTCGAAAATGCGTGCAATTGCGGCGGATTTGGCGCGGCTCACCTTTTCTGCAACCGCGGATTTCAAGGCCCAACTGGCCGATATCGGGCGCCAGGAACTGTTGGTGGAACGCCCTGTCATCAAGCTGTTTGACGGGGATTATGATCGCACCAGCATGGCCGCAGCCTTTGATTTGGCGCGCGACCTGGGATGTTCGATCGAAGAGGTCAGCGGTAGAGAAGCGCATGACATCGAACCGGCCATTGCTCCGGATTTTAAATATGCCGCCCTGCTGCGGGATTGGAGTTTCGTGACCGAACCCAAGCGACTTGTTGAAGCGCTGCACCAAGCCTTCTTAAGTCGTGGAGGTACGGTCAATTCTGGCAGTGCTGTCGGCTTTGACCGAAGCGGCCGCGAAGTAAGGGCCGTAAAGCTGCGCGATGGTCGCGCCATTGCCGCTGACGAGTTTGTCTTGGCTGCCGGTATGCAATCCCGGGATCTGGCGGCAGAATTGGGTGTCCCACTGCAGGTGGAAGGCGTAATCGGTTATTCCACAGCCTTGAAGGACAGTGGAGTCGACCTGTCCCATACTGTGTTCTACGCAAAAGGCGGGTTCGGCATAACGCCTTACGACGACGCGCTTGCTGTCGCAGGGACGATAGAATTCGCCAGTGCCAACGCAAGTCCAAACTGGAATCGTGCGAGTATTTTGGTGGAAAAGGCACGCCGGGTTCTGCCCGGGCTTCAGACAGACAGCGTCGAACGCCGGTTTGGACGGCGGCCGCTGACGCCCGACACCCGGCCGATCATTGGCAGAAGCGGTAGGCTGGCGAATGTCACCTTTGCCACAGGCCACGGGCAACTGGGCTTGACGCTGGGTGCGACAACCGCGCGGCTGGTTGCGGATGAAATCACCGGCCGACAATCCCGGACCGACATACAGGTATTCAGTCCGGATCGTTTCTCGGGGTAAGTCACCGGTTCGCAGGTGCCGCGCTTTCATCGAATGAGTTGAGGGCACTAAGCGGCACGCCCAGCGTCGAAGAGATTCATGATTACCGGCAGGGAAGAGTTACCGCTGTCCAGGGTGCACGATTGTGCATAGGTTGTACTTGCGTTGAAAAGCCAACTGTTGAACCCCGATTGTTGCTTGAAAGTCGGTATTCGGCCGTTGCTCAACTTGGATGGGTTGCAACGCCAGTCCCTGATAATGCTGCGTTGCGAATTCCGTGGGAACTGAAACCGCAATCGGAAATCGGATTGAGACCAGTTGTGTGTCGCACCTTTCTGCTATCGATTGCTTTGGTGTTTGGCCCCCCCGTCGGCCGTACGATTTTGCGGGAACAGGCGGAATACGGTCATTTGATGTGCTGACAATGGAACGCGCATCGAGTTTTGAAAGCTGACACCGGTTCAAAGTTACCAGGACTTGGTGCTTTTAAAAGAGTCTCAAAACCTGATCCGAAAACTGGCGCCTTGTTTTGGGGTCATTACTTCGATTGTTGCGCCCGCCTGTTTCAATACCGCGGCGACAATGGAGAGGCCCAATCCAGTGCCGCCCTGAGCCCGCCTGGTCGTGAAGAACGGGTCACTGATGCGCGCACTGTTTCGCGGGGAAATGCCCGTGCCGTTGTCGGATACAATCATGCTGTTCGAAGCCGCGTCAAAATTTATGTCGACGCGCGTTGCGCCGTGCTGGAATGCGTTTTGCATCAGGTGATGAAGAACAATATGCCCCTGATCGTTGGACAACCGAGGGTACGTTTCTGGTGGCGCATGCAACTCGACTACGTATTCCGAAAACTCTGCTGACGCAGTTTGGACCATATCCGCCAGTGACGTTGGGGTCGGATCAGTTTGAACGCTGGCCCGGGCCAGTTCGCGAAGACGAGCCAGCAAAGCGTTCATGCGCAGGCCTTCTTCCTGAATGTTGTGAACCAGTTTTTGGTTGCGATCCCCGGACACTGCAGAAGGCCCGTAAGACAGCAACTCGGCCGCGCCCAAAATCGCCGTGACCGGCGATTTCAACTCATGGGTTACGTGGCTTGTGTAGGTTTCGATCGCAGTGGACCGTTCTGATAAAGTTGCAGCCATCGAAACGACGTTGTTGCCCAAATCCGCCAGTTCCTGCACGCCATAGTGCCGCACTGGATCAGGGGTAGGTTTCAATCCACTTGCGACATCCCGGCTCTGACTGCTGAGATCGCGAATTGGTTTCGAGATCAACCGCCACATCAGCCAGCCGACCCCAATCGCGGACACCAGCATGAAGACCGCGACAGACCCCAGCGTGAACCGTTCCTGAAACAGAAATTTTCTCAGGTCCATGGGCGTGCGCGACAGGTAAACGGCGCCGATGACCCTGTCATTCAACACCACCGGATGGGCGACGAACACGCGGTATAAGGTGTCTCGGCTGATCGAGTTCAGCAGGTGCCGTCTGGACGGATCATCCCGATGCCGCAGCACTGATACGGTTTCTCCCTGCAGGGCCTGAGACACTTCCGGGACGTGCAGAAAAGACCCGCCGACTGATCCGCTGCTGGCAATGACCTGACCGGAGTGATCCGTGAATACATACCCAGACAGCGTCGTCTTCTTTGCCGACCTTGCCAACTGTGACAGTGTTTGCGAGATCGCCCCATAAGGCCCATTCACAGGTTCATCAATTGCAACCGGATCGGGGCGAGGTGGCGAGACCTCACTGCGAAGCAGATCCAAACTGGGTGGGACGGGATGAAAATCCTGCTCAAGGCGTTCGATCTGCTCCGGAGGCAAGCGGTATCCGAGGTCGGGCGCGGACTGGTGTTCAGAGAAAGCCGCGGCATATACCTCGGCGAAGATAACCGCCTGAGATAACAAACTACGCTCAGTTTCACGCGCGAACTGGTTGCTGGACAGGCGGGCGCCCAGCACTCCGATGATCGGAAGAGTCACCAAGGCAATGCAGACCAGCGCAATCACCAGCGCAAGTGACGGTCGCCATTTTTTCTTGATAGTCAGCACTGACAAACGCCCAATTTCACCCCGACCCCGTGCACGGTCTGGATCAGGTCTGGATAGCCCAACGCCCGCGCCTTTTGGCGAATATTGCGAATGTGGCTGTCGACCGTGCGACCGGATAGATAGGTGTTGTGACCATAGACCAGCTCGATCAGTTGCGCGCGCGAGTAGACGCGGTTTGGCGTTTTGGCGAGGATCGACAGCACTGAAAACTCGATCCCGGTTAGCTGTATCTCGGCATCTGCAAGGGTGCAGCGATGTGCGCTGTGATCCAGTTGCAAGTCCTGAACAACCGTCACGTCGTCCGGCGATTTAGTGTCCGCCGAGCGGGCCAGGATAGCCTTGATCCGCAGCACCAGCTCACGTGGGCTGAAGGGCTTGGTGACATAGTCATCGCCGCCAAGCTGAAATCCAAGGATACGGTCGATTTCATCATCCCGTGCTGTCAGAAACAGGATCGGCACGGTTGAGCTTTTTCGCAGTTCCTTACAGGCTTCCAACCCGTCCATTTCGGGCATCCCGATATCCAAAACAACCAAGTCGGCCGGGGCTTTGTAAAACTGGTCCAATGCGTCCTGACCGGTTCCAGCTTCGGTTGTTTGAAAGCCGGAATCTTCCAGCGCAAAACGGACGACATCGCGGATACGGGCATCATCATCTACGATCAGGATGTTGTTCACGATATGCGCCCGTTATCGAAGTTTCACCGAAGTCACGATCAGAGATCATACTGCCAATGCCCGGGTCAAGTGGAGCTTGCACCCGCTGCCTGCACCAAGTGAAGTCATCCCCCAGCCACCAGGCGTCTGTGCACAGTTTGTAAGGTACATTCCTCATGCCGCGACCCTCCGACTTCTGGTCAGGCGCAACATGCCCAGCGCCGCCAATACGATCAGCCCAAAAATCGTTTGCGGTTCGGGTGTGGATGATCCGCTGAATGCGGTTTTGGGGTAGGCACCGGCCCCGACGCCAGCCACCTGAGGCAGGGTCACCGGAGTACTGCCTATTGGCGCGTTGCCTTCATTTACAACCTGTTTTGACACCGCAACAAAAGAGGTGAACTGCGTCTGAAGGTTGAACTGCAGCCCAAGATCAGTGATTTGTGCTTCAAGCTTTCGGGGATCACCTGATTGCACAGCCATGGCGCGATTGAGAGCCGCAATTTTGGTACGCGCCCAGGTCAGCGGAATCGCAGCACCCCGTTGCGCATCATCTTCCGGATCGGACTCTGTGGGCAAGACAGGCGACAGTAGCATTTGCGCTGTTTTGCCCTGCACCAGGCCATTGATCTTGATGTTGGTCGGCCCGCCTCCTTCATACCGAGCCAGCACCCGGATTGAGCTGCCGTCAAACAGGTCAGGGATATGTTGAGGTACCACTTCGCTGACATTCAACCCGCCCCAATCGACGGATATATCTGTCAGCACCGGCGATTTAAGCTCCCGGGCCAGCGTTTCAGCGACATCCGAGGCGCGCTGAGTTGGATCGACATAGCGGGCATAACCGCGGCCTTCTGCGGCCATCGCGTCCAGAAGATAACGGTTTACGGCTGTACCCACACCAAAGGCATAGATACGGGCATCGCCGATTTGCCGCCGGATTGTGCGAAGGACATCCGCTTCGCGTCCGATATAGCCATCGCTGAGAAAGACGACGATCCGCAGTGCGTTCTCAGGTTGCCGCGTCGCAAAGGCGTGACGGATTGCATTGTCTATTTCAGTTCCGCCGCCGGCGCGAAGACTACGTACATAACGTAACCCGGATTCAAGGTTTGCCCGCGTGGCCGGAACGGCTTGGGATGCGAATTCGGTCGCGTCCGATGAAAACCGGATTACGCGGAAGTAATCCTCGGGGCGCAAGCTCTGCAAAGCGGCCTCCATAAACCGTTTGCTGGCATCCATCGGCTCTCCACCCATTGAGCCCGAGGTGTCGAGCACGAAGATCAGTTCTCGTGCGGTGATCTGGTCCGTTTGCGGAACTTTAGGCGGTTCAACCAGCAAGGATACAAAGCCGCCCCGCTCATCATGATGAGCCAGCACTCCGGCTGTCGTCTCTTCACCACCAAGCTCATAGCGCAGAACAAGATCGCGGTTGTCGATCACGCGCCCATCCTGAAAGGTCGCACTTATCACTCCTTCGGACTGCTGAATTTGAAGATCATGCGTTAAACTTGTCAGATTGGAAACCGAAACAGCGCCACGCAGGTTCAGATCAAGTGAGACGCGCGCAGGTTCAATTGTATCAGGGTTTGATAGGCGCGAAACCGGTGGGTATTGCGGTAGTTCGGAAACCGTCCAGCCATCAATCTGAGGTGCGGCGGCCGGTCCCTCTTCGTTGTAATCAGCCAACACAATGTCATCGGACATTGGGTCAAAATCCACCACCCCTTGATAGCGTGGTCCAACGATCAGGGGCAGCACCAGCTCGTAAGCACCCCCGATCTTAGGGACGGTCTGCACATAGCTAAGTGTCACCGTAATAGGCTGGCCCGGCACCAGGTTGGCGACCTTCTGGGTAAACATGTTGGGACGGTGCTGGGTCAAAAGCGCTGCGGCCTTGCCCGCTTGCTTTGCATCCTCAAATGTTTGTTCGGCCTGCTGTTTTTGTTGAATCTGCGCCTCAATCACTTCGCCGCCCACCAGCATCTGCATACCGTAGACAGCGGCCTTTTGGTTGAGCGGGAACATGTACTCCGCGGAGATCGGTTCTTCTGACGGGTTTACGAACACCTGCCGCACCCGGACAGTTGCCATATCACCCTGAATATCAACCAAAAGGTCCGAATTCAGCATTGGTAGGTCCAGTTGCCCGGCGGCCCCATTGCCGACCAATCTACCAGCGATCTCGTCATCAGGCTGAGCGTACACAGACCCCGGCAGTAGCAGAAAAACAAAAGCAAAATAGCGTATCATACGTCCGTTCCTTTGATGGTTTGAATATCCAAAGCTGCAATCGTGGCAGCGTCGAGTTGGGACCGCAGTGTGGTGTCCAAGGCCCATGGGGTGATTCTTTGCACGCTGCTCCAGGTGCCGCTGGACCCGTTTAGCCAGCGCCAGATCGCTTCACCGACGCTGGGAGTGACGTGCCCGTTTTGTGAGACGTAGCTAACCGCAACCAGCCATTGATCCCCGTCAGGGCCGGTGGCCCGGTAAAAAGCGCTCGGAACACCGTCGTAGCGTGTGCCCAGAAACCGAACTTCATAGCCAAGACCCCGCAGACAGATTTCAGGGGCATGTAGATGCCGTAGCGGCGCGCGCGTGCTGACCACATTCAACCCCAACGGGCCAAACTGAGCTTTCTGTGCCTGCCCGCCATAGGCTTCGAAGTAATGCGCCTCCATCGCAGTGAGAGGTACGTTTTGCGCCAGATGTCCGTGGATCTGCGTGGGCAGGTTCGGAGTCACAACGCTGCCCGAAACATCCACCGGTTTTGCCTTGAGCGACACAATGGCAATGCTGCCTATCAGGCAAACAATCCCCGCAAACGCCTTGAGGGGTTTTGGCAGGATGATCCGGTTGGTCTGTGAGCGGCTTTTACGCAGGCTCGTGTTGCGGGGCCTATAGAACAGGACAAAGGGCGCCACTGTCAGGACAAGCGTCACCAACCCAATAAGGCTGTGCCAGGGCTCGGCCATGACATCCAGATCACGCGCAAGGCCAATCGCCAAAATCGAAATGCGCAGGCTGTTGCCCAAGGCCGCACACCAGGTCACGGCCAACAGGCTGAAGCCGCCGACAAACCACCTTGGCCGCAAAACCGCGTTTTGGGTGACCACAAAAGCCAGCGACAACAAAAGCCCAGACGCGCCGGAACAGGGTAAGTCTACCAGAATGTCCCTTTGTTCCAAGGTGATACGCACGCCGTCGCACACGACATTCGAGAACAATGCGCTCAGCATGTGACAGGACAATTCCGCCGAAACCATCTGCAACGGAAATCCAAGCGTACGCTGCAAGATCATTTCGGTCGGCAAGGAAAACAGGAACAATGCAGCCATCCAGAACGGCGACAGCGCGAAGGGGCGCCGCTGCATCTGCAACAACCCAACCAGCGCGAAAACATCCAATGCAAGGGCGAGAGCGCTCAGAATATTGATCGCCAAAACCTGCCCCAAAAAACGGATCAATGCCGCCAATAGCAGCAAGGCAACTGCAGGTGTCTGAGGGCGCGCGCCTTTCGGACGGCCGCTCAACAAACTCTTCCCGGCGAGGCCAATGATCAGCAGAACATAGACATAACCATACGACCCGTAAGCTGGGCTAAGCCAGCTTCGAACAAGCCATTGCAAGGGCTGCGCTGCAAGAATCGCGGAAGCAATCGCAAAGGCGCACCATACCAAGGTATCTGTGGTCAAATGTTTCATACCGCCAGATGTGACTGGCGAATACGCATTTCCCCTGCCCAAGATGTGCAGATTTTGATGAGATCCTCGTAGCTACTCTCGGTTCTCTGTTAACCGCGCATAGCGATGGGGCCGTTCAGGTGGGGAGGTTCAGTGACCTTCGAGCCGTATTGCGTTAAGTCTCTATGATACGTTTAAGTTTCGCGCGATCGACTTTGGAAGCATGACGCTTGTCCATAGGCATATTATCTATCGAAATCACATTTGGGACGCCAAAACCAAGCGCAGATTTCCTCCAATCCTCGAGATGATCCGGGGATCCTTGGACGCAAAGTGTGGGGCCTGCTTTCGTGTTGATAAACGCGCATCGATCTACGCCCGGCCATTGCTGTGCCGCGACTTCGATAGCAAAGGGGAAGAGCATACCTGAAGCGACTTCAATTTCGGACCCGACCCGCCCCCACAACCATAAACGTCCGTCATCATCCAGCGTGCCAGCGTCACCGGTCCGGTGCCATATGACGCCACCTTCCTTGATTTTGTTTTTCTTTGAGTGGGTCGGCTCCAAATACCTGTTATTCACATGCGCGCCGGCCACCTGAATCTCATTGTCACGAATGCGGAGCGTGACTTCGGGAACTGGGTATCCCACGAGAAGACCCCTTCCAACAGCCATGTCGCGGTGATCCTCCTCCGAGATGTCCATGGCGTGGAGATGGGCAATCGGTTCAGCCTCGGTCGACCCGTAGACGCACACAACCGAAAGTCTGTGCCGGGTTCTCAATGCCTCGACCAGGTCCGGAAACACCGGACCACCACCGGTGAACACTGTGTGCAACGGCCCGGTGTCGCCGGATTGAACCAATTTCTCACACAGCGATGGCGGGATCAGAGCCCGGGTGATCTGTTGCGTCTGAAGCCAGCTTTCCAACTGCGCGGGCGACAGGCGGTCCAACATGCTGAGCCTCCAGTTGGGTAAAACACTTGTCCGCCCGGCCGCCAGATTGATCAGGGTGAACACCGGAAAGGCTACCAGATCGCGCTCGGCCCTGCTGCTGTCGAGGAGGGGCGCGATTGCGTCGTGCTGCGCCATCAGAAACGTGTGCGTGCGAGGAATGGCTTTTGGTTGGCCAGTTGTCCCGGAGGTAAAGGAAATAAGGGCGACATCGTCCGGTTGCACCTTTTGCATTGTCGGGTTGCTGCGACTTTCTCCGGGCGTCAGCAGGGGAAGGGGCCAAAGGTCCGGAACCAAAAACTTTAGCAAAGAAAACGCGCCGGCCGAACAGAACGCTTTTGGCTTCGTGGTTCGGGCGGCGTGTCGCAGACCGGCCAGCCCCATGGCCGGTTCCGGCAAGACAACGGTGGCGCCAAGGGACCAAAGGGCGGCCAGACTTGCATAAAGGTCCGCGTTGACGGGCTTGGCCAACAGCACACGATCACCTGGCCGGATACCCTTTTCCTGCCACCGACCTGCCAAGTGCTGAACGCGCGTGTGCAGGGTCTGAAAGGTGGTCTCGCGACCCTTGCCGTCCACAATGGCGGTCCGATCCGGAACCCGCTCAACCGCAGCGGCGAAATGGGACAGCAGGTCAGCCATTCAGCTTCCGCCCAAGCAGGGAATAGCGCCGGAATATCGTCGCGCCTTCCGCTGCACTGCGGTCGGCGGAAGTGTTGTCATCATGGATCAGCGCATGGATGGCGGTGTCGTACCCCATCCTGAACGCTGCCTTGTGAAACCTGTGGGCCAGATGCCGCCCGGCGCCAGGTTCGAGACTTGCATAGGTCTTGAGGATTGTAGATGTCGGATTGGGGCCTTCGGCATAGTTGGGAATGCCAAACAGAAACCCGGCCAATGTCCCGTCATGGCGGCGCGCAAAAAGGATCAGGTCGCGCTTCATCATCGGAACAACCGGCATATACATGGCCAGGAAATCCGCCTCGGAAATCGGCTTGTAGAACGCGTTGTTTGCGAATGCCCGGGTTGAAAGTTCAAAGACCTGACGGAACAGGGCCTCGGGGTCTGTTCCATCCCACTTTTCCACCACGAACCCATCAGTTTCCGGCGGTGCCGACCCGGCGGCGGTCTGCAGCGGCACGCGGGCCGAGAAGTATCGGCTGATCTCTGAAAAGCCTGCCGCCCGGAACACCTCGGGTTCATGAGGTTTGTTGCTGGGCTCCATCAGGAACGGAGCGGACCCGTCGCTGTATGAGACGAACCGGTAACTGTGCCAGGTATCACCCGACATCGGCCCAATGATGCGGTCGAGGCCCGCGTCTCGGACCCGCTCTATCCCTTCGAGCAGGATTTCGGCACCAGCTTCGGGCGTTTTGCAGGAAAAATCACCGATGGTTGCGGCTGGAACACCATTCCAGTTTGGGCCGTTCAGATATACGGTCAGCTTTGCATCCACTGTTTTGATGGTCTCTTTGGTCATGAAGCGACTCCGGCAAAGAACCCCGCACCAAGCGACCCGGCAACGACCCAAACGTAATAAAGCAAGGGCAGGGCGACGGCCAACAGTGTAAGCCTCAGAACCCGGTCTTTTTCGAACCAGTGTGGCCGGGCCAGCGGCGCCGCGACTGCACAGAGCAGTGACAGCAAGGCCAGAGCCGTCAGTGGCTCAGCCCAGCGGGATGGGGCAGGGTTAAGGGCAACGACAAGGTGCCTGATTACGAAAAGTGTTGCGGCCACCGCCAGGATCGCAGGCAGTTTTCCCCGCAACGCAAGAACACTGAAACCCATCGCAAGCCCCATCGCAGACAGACCATAAAAGGATACGGCATTCCACCCGGTGGCATTGCCGAGCGCCAGCCAGCCGAAACTGAACAGCCCCAGAGAGGCAACGATATCCAGATCCGGGTATTTGGCGTCGCACGGGCTGGTGACGCGCGCCCAAAGATGTGTAGCCAGCACCAAAATGGGCAGGACGGCATTCTGAAGCGCGGTGACCGACAACAGTAGAAACGCGGTAATCACATAAACGCGGGTGGCATGTTTGGTCAGGCTCAGGTTTGCGCCGAGGGTGCTGAAACTGGCAATGGATGCCAGAAAGACAACCGAGATAATTGCCAGTTCAATTAGCGTGCTGCTGGAATGCACGCTCAGAAAAATGAGCAGACCAAGGGGCAGGAACAGGTTGTCAAATCCGCGCCAGCTTTGCGCCTCGACCAGTGTTCCGAAGGCCGCAACCATAACGCAGAGCATAAGGATGTTTGCCGGCGGCAGATCTGACATGAACAGAAAACAGATGATCGCGATCAACAGCGTCATCACGAAGAAAACGACCGAGCCTTCAACGCTTTTTTCACCGTCTTCGACTATGAAACGTCGTGTGCCATAGGCGGTCCCGGCAAGGGCGGCGGCTGCATCCGCCAGTGTCAGAACGGCGATCGGCAGTATATAGACCAACTTGTTTTCTCCGGCGAGCAGGAAGCATAACCCTACCGACAGGGCGAGCAGAAAATCACCGTATGACGTACGGTCCACGCCATGCAGAGTCGCGCCCAGACCCGAGGAAAAACGCGGCAGGCGTAGCACCAGCATCACAAGCATTGTGGCGGTGATCAGCATGTAGACCGGCCAGCGATCAGGAAAGAGCCAGGGCAGCAGCAACGCAAAGAGGCCCGTGCTGACATGCATAAGCTTGCGTTGCACTTCTGCACTCAGGCCCGCCGTATTGGCCAGATTGCGGATGACCATCATTACGCCGACCAGAGCCAACACGGCCCCCGCCGCCAGCAGGACCTGCCCAACAACGGTCACGGTTGAACCTCTTCAACAACGAAATCCGAATAGAAGAAGGCCATGTCGCAGGCTTTCTGCTGCGTTTCGATGTCGGTCAGGGTGTCTATCTGACCCCAGTATTCCGGTGGAACCCGCCGGGGTGCCATCATGTTCCAATAGACCAGTCGGGCGTGTGGCTCTGCGGCGGTTAGGATGGCACCGTAAACCTGTCGGAAGGTTTCGGGCGACATGTACTCGAAAATGTCGGAAAGGTTGAACCCGCTGGCTTTCTCACCGGTCGACACAAAAGCCTCCAGCGATCCGAGGCGAATGTCCAGACGATCCAGCCGGGATCGGATCGTCTCATAATGTTCGGGACGCCATGCCAATGGCAGCGCGTCGCCGTGGTTGCCCTTGAGAATCCAATGCAGATAAGGATTTTGCGAGGGATCGGTGGCGACCCCCGCATGACGGATGCGGCGGGCGACATGTTGGGCCGGGCTGCCTTCGACATGATCGAAAAATGCGCTGTCCCGGCCCATGCGCCCCATGACGAAGCGAGAAAAGAAGATGTTCAGCAGAAGACGCCAACGGAATGTGTTGAACCGCGTGTCGAAAAAGGTTTTCCGTGCTTCTGGGCTGCGTGGAGTGAACACTTCGTCGATGGTTCGGCGTGAATGCACCAGCGGTAAAAGCCGGGTCCGAAAGACGCGAAAATAGCGTTCAAATTTTCCGACGCCCCCAATACCGTGTTTTTCGACCTCCGGAGTCAGAGCCTCCCAGAAGGCGCGTGTGTCGGTATCTGTGGCATCCAAAACCCGGCCCAGCAATGCACCCCGTCGGGTACTTGGGCGCGAGCCAGTAAGTTCGATGAATTCGGAATGAGTCAGCCGCTGATAGGCCGCGATTCTGAGTTTGAGGCAGGCGACCTGCGCCGGTGACAGGTCCAGAACCACGACGCGCACGGGATCGAGTGTCAGCATAGCCAGCGCATTGTCTCCGGCCGAGCAGATGGACACCAATGTTTTGCCCGCGCAATCGCCCAATGCAGAAGTCAGGACATCTGCGTCCTCCCACAGTTGGGCATAGCGGATATAGTCGAAATCCGCTTTATTCTCAATCTCACTGCTACCCATCGCACCGCTCCACCGCGCCGCTTGCCCCGTCGACCGAGATCATCTCTCCATCTTCGATCCAGTTGGTGGCCCCCTTCAGGCCAACCACGCAGGGGATACCCAGTTCGCGGGCAACAATCGCCGAATGTGACAACAGAGACCCCCGCTCGACGACGATGGCCGATGCGTTTGAGAATACGGCGATCCAGCCCGGGTCGGTGTGGCGCGCCACCAGAATGTCTCCGGGGTCCAGTGCCTCGGTGCGTGGATCACGGATCACACGCGCACGCGCCTTGACCTGTCCTGCAGAACAGCCCGTGCCGTGCTTCACCCGTGCTGTGTCCACTTCGAGTTCCGCGCATTCGGACCAGATCGGCGCGATGGCAGGACCACGGATTTCGATGCGTTCCGGCGGGTCAGGGCGTCGGGATGAGGCTTCATCCTCTTGTTTGCGCCGCGCAACGATGCCTTTCAGATCAGGTGACAGGCTATAGCCTTCGACTGCTCCGAGAACCTCATATGTTGTCAGGAAAAATACATCCTTTGGTGATGAAAGCAGATCGTGGGCGGCGAATTCCCGGCCGATGCCCAAAAACACACGCCGTGCATAACCAAAGATTCGCGTGCGTTCAAAACGCAGGTTTTCGCGGTCACGCACACGCGCTTTGGTCCAGCCCAAGATCCATTTGGCCAAGTGCCGTTTAAAGGGATTTGAGGGAAACAGAGCTTGCCAGTCCGGTTCAGCGCCTTCCTGACGCCCAGTCGGGGGACGCTCGGCGCTGGCTGCAATGGCCAGCAAAAGGCTGGTCGGGTCGTCGCGCAGCGGAACGCTTTCCAGCTTGAGCTCTTCGGTGCACCTGTCGCCGAATTTCTCGAGATACGCATCAACCTCGGCTTCGATTTGCCGGCGCCCAGACAAAACCGACAGCTGCGCACTCTCCTTCAATGGCACGGCAAGACCTGCCTGCCGCACTAACTCTCCCATCCGGGCAATGCGTTGTGCGGGTTCTGCCGAAACGATATCGCCTTGCCCGATCATGAGGTCATTGTGCAGGGTCAACCCGTCCTCGCCCAGCCACTTTTGCAGCAGGTTGCGCGAGCCGCCAAAGGCAATCATGCATAGAAAATCGTTGATTAGCGGGGCGTCCCAACGATCCAGCAAGGTGCTTTCGATGCGCCGGTACTCGGCCGCCAGTTCGGTCGCGTTGGAGGTGTTCACATCGAGGCCCGCCTGCAATATGTCGTTCAGCCTGTGATAAAAATTGCGCCGGGTTTGCGGCAGCCGGATAGCGTGCCAGATCAGACCGCTCGCAACCTTGGCGAGTTTCGCGTATTCCACGACCCTGCGCCAGCCGGTGGTGGGGGGCGGAGCAAGAGCATCTGTGACCTCACGCGGCATCGGTTCAGAAACGCCCATCATCGTTTCCATATAGTCGCGGTTCAGCGAAAAACCGGGCAACAGCGCCAGCGCGCGATACCAGTTGATCAGATTGTAGTAGGCACGCCCGTCCACCCGCCCCAGCAAATTGTCAAACACAGTCGGGTTCCGGGCAACCGTGTGCCGGGACACGCCCAACAGCCTGACGAAAGCGCGATACACCTGAGAATACACATGCAGGGCAAAGGAATAGGTCAGCGGGCTGACGATGCCTGGGTAGCTTTCGACGATATTGGAATTGTCGAAAATAGTAAGCCTCTGGTCTGCGAGCGGCGTAGGACGCAGGGCCGTGGTAATTGGTCGGGCCTGAAGAATATGTAGCCCTTGAGCATCAATGGCCCATTCGATGTCCTGAGGTGATCCGAACAGCGCTTCGGCCTTTCGGGCAAGGGCCGCAACGGATTGCGCCTCATACGCGGTCAAATGCGCTGGGGTGTCTGGAGCGCTTTCCGGTGCGCCATCCGCACCGATGACCCAGTCCTCTCCATCCGCTTCACCTGACACAAGCTGTTCTGCAAGGCCATCAATGGCCGATATCACGACCACATTGCGCCGGCCGCTGACCGGATCGGCGGAAAAGCCGACACCGGCCGCTTTTGCGTCGACCATGCGCTGTACGATGATCGCAGGGGCCTCGGCCTCGCCGCCGGATTTGACCGCGCGGTAGGTTTCGACCGTTGCCGAGAAACCGGATTTCCAAACCTGCTTGGCCGCCGCGATCACGCTTTTGCCCGGAACGTTCAGAACCGACTCGAACTGTCCCGCATGGCTATGGTCCACGCCGTCTTCGGACCGGCCAGAGCTGCGCACCGCGTAAGGCCCGGGCCCGAGTGAATCAAGCGCGGCGGTCACAGCCGATCGCAGGCCATTTTGAGCGATGGGGCCGGATTGCCCCATGCGAAACGCGTCATTGGTGATGACAAAGAACGCGGGCGTGGAAAAGCCATGTTGCGTCAGATGCGACAGGGCTGCCGCTTTACCTCCGACAACCGAGACATCGTTGGCATCCGTTTGGGCGACGATGATAGTCATACAACGGCTCCGATCAAGAAGGGCAGGAAACCAGCCGTGGCATAGCAGAAGAAAACCCATAGGCCGGAAACAGTGTCCATCTGGTTCTGGGCTTTCTCGGTTGGTGACTGACTGTAGCGGAATGCGGCAACCCCACAGGGAACCAACGCAAACGCGCCGATCAGGGCGCTTGGCCAGCCAACCCCTGTGGCGCTGCCGGTGCCGACCAGAAGCGCGAAGGAAAGCAAGACGCAGCCAATCCAGATACGCCCCGCTTGACGCGGTCCCCATAGGCCGGAATAGGTGTCGACCCCGGTGATTTCGTTTTCTGGTGCCCACAATTTTCGCCCGATCTCAAGGACGCAGCCATTCACAAAGGACAACGCCAGGAACAGCCATAGTGAGAGCGCTGCTCCACCCGCCGGCAGCCACTCGAGTCCGGTTAGCAACAGATCAATCAATGGCATGATTGCCATATGGCTTAACAGGTACAGAACCGGCCGGGCTTTCAGCCAGGCTGGGACTCCGAATTCGACCGTCATCGCCGCGAGCCAGACCCAGACCGTGCCCAACAGCCACAAAACCGACGGGTGCCGGAGCCAGGCAGCGGCAAGTGCCAGTGGGATGGTCAGCAAACCCAGGCTCAGAACTTCGCCCGGTGAGACCAATCCGCGTGGGATCGGCCTTTCGGGCCGGTACCGCCTGTCGTCCTCGGCGTCCTTGAACTCGTCACAGACCCGCATCTGGAAGAATAACGCCATGGCCAGCACAAAGCCGGCGGCAAAGGCGGGCCAGTCAGGCAGTGGGCGGTCTGCCAGTCGGGCGGACACGCAGATACTGGCTGAGGAAAACACCAGCAGCAGAGGGACGGTTTTCTTCAGTGGAAATCGCTCGGATTGATAAACCCAGAATCGGTTCTGAATGCTCATCTGCGGCGGGCCAGACTTTCATGGGCGCGGGTGAAATGACCCGCCGCAATCGCTGCAACGATGGAGATTTCTCCGCATAGGCATGTGGCTGCGGCAACCTCAGCTAACGCTGTGCCACACCCGTTGCCCCTGAGACCAAGTATGTTCAGCGCTGCTGTCTGGCTTGGCAAACCGGTTCCGCCACCGACCGAGCCGACAAGGATGTTGGGAAGCGTTACCGAACAGAAAAGGTCTTCCCCCCTCGGTTCCATCCGCGTAACACCCATTGCACTTTCAGCGACGCAAGCCGCGTCCTGGCCCGTCGCAATGTAGAATGCCGCCAGCCCGTTGGCATAATGCGCCTGCGCGCCAAACTGGCCCGAAAGATGCGCCCCCAAATTGGCAACGCGCCCATAGTCCAGCATCGCGTCAACCGTTGTGCCCAGTGTCTTTTCGACAATATCAGCGGGAAGCGTGACCGAGGCGCTGACCTTGCGCCCACGTCCTGTCACCAACCCCAACGCCGAGGCCTTCTTGTCACCCGAAAAATTGCCTTCAACATACCAATTCTCAATAGCCACAGGGCAGTTTTCGGATACCGCATGACATAAAGCGTCGGTGGCGATGGTCACCATATTCTGACCCGCTGCATCGCCGGTAGTGTAGCGGCAAATCAAAAAGACGACGTTGGTGTCTATGAATGGCTCCAGCGATACTAGTTTGCCATGACGTGTGGTGGCTTCGGCTGCGGTTTTGAGCATGTCGATATTTGTCACCACCCAATCGACGAATTGCCCGGCCTTCAGCAAGCTATCGAATACAAACGCCGGGGTCCTCAGCACGCCTTCGTATAGAACAGCTGTGCTTATTCCGCCGGACCGGGTCGCGGCGTATGCGCCCCGAGCGTAAGAGGCGACCAGTGCGGCCTCGGTCGTTGCGAGGGGAACATGAAAATCGCCGTTCGCATTCATTCCGTTCAATCGCAGGGGACCAATGACCCCGACTGGCAGCTTAACCGTTCCGATGAAGTTCTCGATATTGGTGCCGTAGGTTGCGGCAGCTTCTACCGTTTTCGGATCCGCGATCTGCGCTTGATCCTCGTCGCTAGCCGTGGGTTTCAGCTGCTCCCAAAACCGTGCGACCATTTCTTTAGTGGGCTTGCGGGACGGGCGTAGTTTTGAAAACTCGGCATCATTTGGTGCCATCTGCTTCGGTATCTGATCAGTGTCAAATCGTGCCTTGATGCGTTGAAGCATTTCCCGAACGTGAAACGGAATTATCAAAAGTGCGCTCCGATAGATTTTCCGCAAACAACGGTTGCAACCACAATCTGATGTGTGTGCAAGTTACCAATAGTCCGGCTGATGGCCAGCCCAATTTTCTTCTTACAAGTATTTGATCCGAAAAGGTCTCGTATTTGCCGCAGTTGATACTTCATCCTGTTTGGTAAGCGTGACTTTTACCGCGCGTGGTACTGAGCAGGAAAACTGAACCTGCTTACAATCTAGTCGGCGAGAGCCCAGGTTTCGGGCACGTTCCAATCAAAAACATAGCCGCGAAACGTGCTGATACAGCGAATTTTGATATGCCGCTGCTCGGCATTCTTGAGGAAATGATCAAACGTTCGATATGGGCCGTCTTGGCACGAAGTTCATGGAAAAATAATGGCTGAACTGGCGACTTTTCTGATAGTCTTATCTTTTTCTTTCACATGCGCATCGGTTCGCAGTGACCGGCAAATAAAAAGGCTTGGGACTTAGTTTGATAGTTTTTTGGCAGGCGTTCTCGAAAACAGATAATGCGACCGCGGCGTATGAGGAAGGGGTCCGCGCGGTAGCGGGGTTTGCGCGATCGTGTGCCGAGTCGATTTTGGGCTGCCTGCGGTCGTTGCCACCCACGGCGCAAGCGGCGACTCTGTCCGCAGACTGTGAGTTCGACACCCGCTGGATTTTGCACTCGCGGCTAAAGTCCGGTTCGGTGAAGATGCATCGCCGCGTAGCCCGACCCGATTAATGTCTCTTATGGGCCGCAACTGCGGGAATCGAACCCGTGTCTCTCCTATCACGCCTAAAGCCCAAGATGTCGCAGCACTATGATCTAGTAAGTCATATCACTCCACTGCGAAGTGGCTCGCGGTTAGGTTTCTCCAATCGATCTACCCCAAACTCAAGCTCGAGTTAGCGCCCAGAACCGCAGGGGCAGGGCGATCGCCGCTGCCACCAGGCCCAGAGTATAGCCGATCCAGACGCCGACCGCTCCGAGATCGAAAAGGAACCCCATTGCATAGCTGGCCGGCAAAGCAAGTGGCCAATAGGCCGTCAGGGTAATTATCGTCGGCAGGTTCATGTCCGACATTCCCCTTAGCGCGCCCAGCGCAGTGCCTTGAACGCCATCCGCAATCTGCAGCAGTGCTACGATGAAAAACAATGTGACCGCGAGGTCAATGACGGCCGGGTCATCCGACATCGTTTCCGCCAGCATTCGGCCAGCGGTAATGAAGACGATTGCGGCAACCGCCTGCCAGAGCGTGACCATCACAAAGGACGCCTTCAGAATTGGTCTTAACCTTTCCTGATCACCTGCGCCGACTGCAAGACCGACACGGATCGAGGCTGCACCCGCCATGCCAAGTGGGATCATATAGGCCAACCCCGCAAGCGCGTTGACGATCTGATGGGCAGCCAGCGCCTCGGCCCCCAGCCAGCCCATCATCAGACCCACCACTGCGTAAGCCCCGCCCTCACCTGCGTATCCAAGACAGAGCGGCAGGGCGTCTTTGGCTTGTGACCAGATATCCGCCCATGCAACGGTCACCCGCTGGCGAAAGGCGGCCAGCCCGGGCGCGCGTATCAGCACATAAATCCCGGCAACTAACGACGTACATTGTGAGAGTATGCTGGCCAGACCCGCGCCCAGAATTCCAAGATCAAGAATGTGAATAAAGGCATAGTTTGCGGGTACGTTGAACAGGACGCCCAGATAAGACAGCGCCACGGCTGTCCAGGGCCGCCCAACGGCGTCGAACAGTGCTTTCAGGCCGAAAAAAAGTGTAAAAGGTACGATCCAGATCGCCATCGACATCCAGTACGGCAGCAGGATCGCCAGAACGTCTTTGGGTTGTCCCAGAGGCTCCAGCAGCGGATAGAGTGCCATCATCACCAATGCCGCAGCGCCGCCGCCCAGAAAACACAACAACAGCCCGCTGCGCAACGCCAGAGCAACCCGCGCAGAATCGCGTGCGCCCTCGGCTTGGCTGATCTGGACGGAAATTGCGGTGATTACACCCCAAAGAGCGGAGATAAGGATGATCAGAACGGCCGTGGTCACACCTGCTGCCGCCAGCGGGACCGTGCCAAGCGGAGAAATCATCGCCGTATCTACGACACCGATCAAAAGTGCGGCGGCCAGCCCGACCATCAGCGGCACGGCAAGCCGGATCAACGGCGTGAATTCGGCGCGGGTGGGCGCCTGCGAAATCAGGATTTGGTCTGTCATGGGGCACCTGCCGGAGAATGTCCGGCGAAAGAGTCGCGATAAGGAGCTTTATGCTCTGAATGAAGAGGGGCTACTCAGCCTTGCGACGGGAACACCATGAAATTGGTCCTTTTAGGGACAAGTTAACAGCTAAGGTTCTAGGGGAATAACTGCTCGGCGTCCAGATCGCTTTTGCAGAGCTGTTTGCCGAACCCTACCAAGGTCAGGAATGAGCGGGGTTCACCGGGACGTGGTGGGGCTCTGGTCAAACTATCATCTAATTGGCAGCCACGTGGGCAATGTCACGCAGAAATTTGGCACTTTGGTCGTCGGCCGGAAAAAACAGCTCAATCTTCATATCGTCTAGCGTGACGTCCATGACTGTGCTGAATTGCGCAATGGTTCCAAACAGGGAAAGCCGCTGACCACCAAAGCGGTAGATCGTAGAAATTGTCGGCCCGATCACCGCGTCACTGCGGGCGTGCCCCTGTTGCGACAACGTGCGCGCCGCGGCGTCCAGTGCGGGTATGCCGCCTGCGTTGGCGCTTTCAGCGCGCAGCCGCAACATCGTGTGATGCGCGACCTCGGGCCAGTTTTCGACAAGCTCAGGCATCAGCGGGCTGGTCAGCAGTTCCAGCAGGCTTTGCCCCTCGCCGATCCCCAGTGGCTTGAACAGCCTTTGCGCTCCGCTGTTGAGCATTACAACCGTCCAGAGCCGGTCCAACACCATTCCAGGGTAAGGGGCATGTTGCTGCAGAGTCCATTCGACCGCATTCCGGATGGGCGACATCGCCGCGTCATCAATCGGCGTTGCGGCAAAACGCGGCGCGAACCCTTCGGCGCGCATCATCTGATTTCGGGTTTCGACCGGAAGGTTCATGACCTCGGACAGATGAAGGATCATGTCCCGGCTGGGCCGGGACCGCCCGGTTTCAAGAAATGAGATATGGCGCGCGCTGACCTCGGCTTCGACCGCAAGGTCCAGCTGGCTCATCCTGCGTCGCTTTCGCCACTCTTTCAGTATGCCGGGATAGGGTGTCATGACCTGAGTTTAACAAGGGTTCGAACAGAATTCACTTACCTCTGAGGTAATTGATTTGCGTCCGCCGCAAGCCGCATGAAGAGCACATATCGAAAGGAGAAGTTCATGACCCAACAACAGTCATCAATGCGAATTTCAGGCGGTGTTCTTGTCGCAACCGGGGTACTCTTCGCTCTGGCCGCGCAGCCGTTTCTGCACCCTGTCGCGTATATTTTTTTGCAAATCGCGTATTGGCCAATGCACGCCGTTCCCGCAGAGCTGATGGTTCCGTCGCCTTTGCTGCTGGTGATCACCGGTGGCCTGACGGTTGGCTTGGGGGGAATGCAGTGGGCGCTGGGAACCTATGTTGCTCCGGTATCGGCGGCAGCCGCGACCAAGACCGCTCAGATTGCGGCATGGTCCTGGTTTTGCGCCGACAGTTTAGGCTCTATTCTAGTAGGGGCGCCCTTCAACGTCGTACTAAACCTGTCCTTTCTGGTCCTGATCCTGTTGTCTTGCCGCCCCGACACGGCAAGCAAACACGCAACATCCTGACGTGAAGTGGAATTCACTGGGTTTAAAAAGAAGGACTGGCTATTCTATAAAACCTTCAATGGTCGAGGCGACTTCAACGGCAGTTTTTACATCGGACATGCTGGCGCTATCAAAGGCGCTGCCGCTTTCGACACTTGGCCTGAGTCGTTCATGAATGGACAGGACTTCTTCTTCCAGTTTGGCCGGCTTTTCTTAGGACCAGCCGACCTTGGTCTTCGCAGGTTGCAGGACGAGTGCGAAACGATCTCTCCGGCGGCCTTGAACAATCGTCTAAAGGAACTGCAAGCCGCAGGGTTCGTTTATCGCGCGGAAGGAGGATACGCATCACTCTGGACACGGAGCGATTGTTAAGAGCAAGGGCAGCAAGCTGCCCTTGCTTGGTCGGTTCCTTAAAAGGGGAACCGATAATGCGAAGGAGGTGGGTGTACAACCTCCGGCGGAAGGCCGACGTCCTTCCTCAGATGAGCCGGTAACTCGGCTCTCTTTCGCAGAATAGGCCGTTCCACACTCGGTCGCCGGGCGAAGATAGCCGCTAGCTGCAGTAAGAGGCCACGCGACCGGCTGATTGGTATATAAAGTGATAAGCTTGGCATTGTTCTCTCCATGAAATGATGGAAAGCCGCCACATGAGGAAAACACAGAAAAGGCCGCTCACGGGGCGGCCTTCAGATCGGAAACCTGTCAGACCGCTTTAACGGGCTACTGCGCCTACCGCGCGAAGCATTGAGGTCTGACAATTCAGCATATCTGATATCTCCTGTATCAGGGTTTCCGGTTCGTCCAGTTACCAGACGAGTGGTCTCAATTCAACAACCCACACATGTATTGGTCGAGTTCCCCCGGATAGCCAGTTCACAAGCGTTGGGAATAAACCAACGTATTGTTCTATTTGCAACTAATGGCGACCGCAGCGACATTTGTCATTTCTCAAACTCTGCGTTCGCAGCGAACGGCAGCTGTGCGGGCTGCAAGCGTAGCATATTAACTAATCAGTGATGGGCAGGTTTGGGCCGTTGGTCATTTGCAATAAGCTATGAAGTGGATATCCGAAAATTCAGTTTTTTGAACTTGGATGCCAAGCGAGGCCTCCTTGAAAAATGGTAGAACCCGGTTCGTTTGGTTCGCGCGTTGAAAAATCAACCTAAACCCATACAAGCATTGCAGCAAAAAATCGAACACAAACTCCAACAGTTATGTAACGTAAGCGGGGAAGCAACGTTTAGAGACCGATCGGAAAATCGAACTTATGGCAGTGCAATCTAACCGAGGTTCGGAAGCATCGGAAGGAGTTGTTCAGCCGACATCTGCTCCCAAGAGGCTTGGTCTGTTCGCCATGACTCTGCTGGTCGTCAGCGCGATGTTTGGTGGCGGAGTTTTCAACATTCCGCAAAACATGGCCGAACAGGCCGCGCTGGGTGCGGTTCTCATTGCTTGGCTCATCAGCGGCCTGGGTATCTTCTTTGTCGCGCGAAGCTTTCAGGTTCTGGCCGATATCCACCCGGAGATGACCTCGGGTATCTACATGTACGCCCGCGCCGGCTTCGGCAGGCTCGCCGGTTTCCTGATTGCCTGGGGTTATTGGTTGTCCGTCGCATTCGGAAATGTCAGCTATGCTGTTCTGCTGATGGACGCCCTGAATTACTTTTTCCCGCCTTACTTTCAGGACGGGAATACCTGGCAGGCCACGCTGGGTTCATCCCTGATCATCTGGGGCCTGTGTTTTCTCGTCATGCGTGGCGTGAAGGGTGCATCGCTTATGAACAGTATCGGGACCGTGGCCAAGTTCCTGCCGGTTCTTGTGTTCTTGGCGGTGGTGGTTTTCGTCTCGTTTGGAAAGGGACTTATCACGGCGGATTTCTGGGGGAATATTCTGGACACTCAACATGCCGACAAACCCTTGGGCAGTCTTCTCGACCAGATCAAAAGCACGATGCTGGTTACACTCTGGATGTATATCGGCATCGAATGCGCCGTTGTGATGTCCGATCAGTCTGACGCCAAAACCGTCAGCCGAGCAACGATCCTTGGTTACTTCATCGTGACCGTCATCTTTGTTCTCATCTCCGTGGTGCCATTTGGCGTGCTGTCCCAGGGTGAGCTTGCAGCGCTGGCCCCACCCTCCACTGCGGGCATCATGATGTCGCTTGTCGGCTATTGGGGCGAGGTGTTTATCAATGTCGGCGTAATCATCGCCTTGCTCAGCTCCTGGCTGGTCTGGACGCTGCTTGTGGCGCAGCTGCCGTGGGTCTGTGCAAAGGACGGGACTTTTCCGAAGTTCTTTGCCAAAACCAATCAGGCCGGTATCGCGTCGAATTCGCTGATAATTTCAACCGTGATCATGCAAGCAGCCGTCATCGTTGTTTATTTCGCCGACAACGCATGGAACTTGATGCTCTCGATCACAGGCGTGGTTATCCTGCCGGCATACATAGGCTCTGCCGTTTTTCTTTGGAAAGTGATCTGGTCGGGCGATTACCCGCGTACCGCAAAGTTCAGCAGGAATACGGCCCTGATCACCAGCTTACTCGCGACAGGCTTCGGTCTGTGGCTGGTCTACGCGGCGGGCATCCAGTTCATGCTGGCGGGCGCCATTATCTATGCGGCCGGATTGCCCGTATTCTACTGGGCGCGCCGGACTGCCGCGGATTCTGCCACCACGTTTGACCGGGCCGAGGCATTGGTTGCCGCAGGTCTGATGCTGCTGGCAGGCGTAGCTTTGTGGATGTTGGTTGACGGGCGGCTGCCTCAGGTGTTTTCGGGTTGAACGATCAGGATAGTTTGCGCGGCCCAACCGTTGCAATCCGTTGATTGACCAGGATGTTGGTGCTGTCCAGTCCCGGTTCCTGCCCATACAGATCAAATTCGATATCAACGTCTGACTGAAAGACCAGGCAATGCGTTGAACCACCAAAATGGAACATGCCAATCTCGTCACCTTTAGTAACGTGTTGGCCTTCGCAAACGGTGATGTCACAGGTTGAAACTTCGGCCATGCCGATGCCGACAAAACACATGAGGCCGATATCCGGATTGTCCGCCTCAATGAATATCAACGCGCGTGTGGCAACCTCGGCAATATAACCCTGCGAGGCATTCGGACCAGCAGGGTCCAGTCCTTCCGGCATGATTTCCGAGTAATAGGTTCCTTCGATCCGACGGGTTTTGACGACCCGGCCCGAAACCGGCGCATGCCAGCGATGATAGCTGAGCGCGCTCAGGAATGCCTGGTACACTGTGGCCGAGTCAAAGTGACTAACCAGCGGATCGTTATCCAGCATGAATTGCAACGCGTAAGGTTGCGCTTTGATCCAGAACTGATCGCGCAGCTTTACCTCTCGGGCGACCCGATAGGGCGCGGACTCGCAGGCGTTAACGACAACCGCATCGTCGTTGGGCGCAGCAATGGGTCGGACCCCGTCGCGAAACCGGCGCGTGAAGAAATCGTCCCAGGAGTTAAACCCGAAGTGAGGGAGCGACGGGTCGCAAATGAAATCTTCTTTGAAGGTGGGCATCGCTTTTTGCGCATCTGCCCCAAACCACCCAGTTTTGGGATCATCAGTCAAAACCGATTTGCTTTCCGGTGATTGCAAGTAGACGGCCCATTCATTCAGCATGTCGCGCAGGCACGAATCGATCTTGTCATCTAGAAACCCGGCCCAGCCGCCCACATTGGCCATTGACCAGTCTAGGATCGCATTGAACGGAAATCCGACCAGTCCGCTTTCATTAAACTCGGGTGCGTGCGTCATGATCGTGTTGAACAGCCGAAGCATATGTTCATAGTCGCGCACCTGCGTCTTGCCCGAAGGTGTGGTTTTCTTGCTCTCAGGCACTTCCTGAAACATCTGAGAAAAGAACATAAAAGCCTTCGCATCCGTCTCGATCAGAGTCTTGAGCCGTTGCACAGATGGCAAAAGCGGGCCGGTGTCCTGCTCGGCCTTGTCGGCGATTTTCGCAGACCAAGCGTCCAGCACATCCTGATCCGAAGGCAACCATTTGCCGACTTTGTAATGAACGTTTACAGAAGTTTCTTTCAAAGTCATCGTAAGCACCTTATCCAGCTGCGTTCTAGTCAATTTCAACCCTGACGATACTACGTGTCCAGACGCTACGGAGTCCATTTAGATGCAGACAACTTGAGATTTGCAGTGTCCGCGGTCCAGACGTTTATCACGACATAAACTGTGCACTTACAGTGAATGGCCGTAATGCGGGCTGCTGTCGCAGCATACGGTGAACCTTCCGAAGGCCGGCTCTGACCCGCATCTAACTTGGAAAAGCTTGGGTGTAGGCCTGACGCAGCATTGGACTGCGCCGGCCGAAAAGCGAAGCGGACACCGCTGAGCCAGGCAATTCCCATACACCATAATCCGGTCCAAGCCGGTAGTCGCCAAGACGGGTCATTCCCAGGTTCTGACAGACCTGCGCTCCGCCTGGCGAACAGCTAATTGAGCCCAGTCCATGCAGAACAATATCGCGACGAGCCAATTGTTCTAGGTAGGTTACAAAGGACGACAACAACAAAGGCGCAGCACTTTCGTGACCACGGCTAACAATTAAGGCTGGGCAATAGCCGAAGTAAGTGCCCGGTAGGATAGGCTGTCGTACTCGCTCGACGGATAGATTTGATTCACGCAGTCTACACGCGCGAAATTCGGCTTCATCTTCAGGGAAGAGCAATAGCAGAGCCCATTTTGCGACCATCCGACCATCCCTGATAACCATTTGCCAATGATCGCCGTGGGTTTGGTAGATCGGCAGGAAAACTCTCCTATCAGCGGCGAGCTCATCGGGTAATCGACCCAATTCCGTGTCCGCGGTCGAGATCATGTGGCAGATCGCCTCCCGGTAAGAACCACTAAAATGCCTGTCCACCAGTACATCGTCCAGCAATTGGTACTTTGAATCGACAAAATTACCCTTTCGCGCCTCCCAATCCAGCCGACAAGCTAGTACCTCGTCGATGCTCCACCCCAGCCTTTCCGACAACCTGCTCTCTAGGTCGCCTCGAATGAACGACAGCGAGCGTTCGTATTTGCCGATTGCATCTACACTTACATCTAACAACGCTGCCAATGCCTCTTGTGTGATGCGACCGTGGGTGACGTTGTCGGACCGCCAGCGGCGTAGCTTTTCAGCAAACAAAGAAGGTTGAATTGGCATACAGACCCACAAAAGTTAGAGGACTTCGTGATTTAGCATGCCTGTTGAGGTCTAATGGGCCAAGGGACTTGCGGATGACTTGCGGGTAGTCCGGATCATGTCAGCGGTTGGTTAGAGATGAGGTGTGCAGGGTCGATCCATATCAACTACAAATGGAACCCTGCCAATGTCTCGACGTATCTCCTCGCTTCCAGGTGCAACAGAGCTTCTGTTTCCCTGGTTCTGGCCAAGAAAAGACAATCGTAAACCCGAACCGCATTTCGACAATGGCCAACACAATCGTTACGGCTGTGAACCTGGTCCCGCAGCCAGGCCCCGCCGATGGTTTTCATTCAACCGTACAAATCGGCACTGAACCAGTAGCGAACTCAAACTTTATTGCGCAGTCTATGAGTTCGATGAGTCCTTGGCTTTGCGCCCGCGGCGAATGTCTGGAATGACGAGCCGCAACGCGGCATAAAAAGTAATCGTTGGACGGCAGCTCTGGGCCGTGCGCATCCGAGCCTTTCAGCCGTTGAGTCGCATAGACGTATCTTCTTCCCTATTACCTGCAGCCATTTTGCTAAAGGCCTTTCGCCAGCCTTCGGCGAGCTCAGGCAAATTAGCCAGAACGACAGCATCCTCTGAGGAGACACGCCGCGTCAAACGTGCCGCTGTGACACGGCTGACAGACCAATTTGGCTGTGGTCTTTCCAAAAGGCGAACCTCATCGCCAACCCCTGCCGTTCCATTCTCAAGAACGCGATAGTACCAGCCTGTTCTGCCCGTCTTTTGGAACAGGTATGCCATGCGCGGGTTAGCCGTGTGTGCGGACACTTTCCAGCAAGGTTGCCGACCCTGACTGATTTGTACGACGGCGGAGCCCAGTCGCAGAATATCACCAATGCACAGTGTTTCTTCGGTCAAACCTCGCGTCGAAACATTCTCGCCAAATGCTGCTGGAACTGTTCCCTCGGGGATTGCTACCTCGGTGATCCAGCTCGGGTAATGATCCGAAGCATAATGATGTATCGCCTTGTCTCGCCCGCCATGATGTTTGAGGTCAGCCTGCGCGTCCTCAACAAAGCCAGTTTCGTTGATTTCGCGCGCGCCAGACACTGCGGTCTTGCCAATTGCGGACGGCGCGCGGCTGTCCCAAAGATGTTCGATCTTTCCAAAAAAGAGACCGTCGATCCGAGCGACTAGGTCATGATCCATTATATGCTCACCTGCTCATGGCAAATCTGCTCGGCTTCGCCGGGCGTGAGTACGACTTTCAGCAAATCACAGTAAGGTGCACCATCACGGTCTTGATGGTGTGAGCAATCCCGACATAATCCAAATTCGCGACCTGTGTTTTGCGCGACGATGTCCAGTAGCAAGTTCTTTAGAATGCACTGTAAGACTTGTCTTTCCGCATCGCCAATCGTAGCGAGAGCGGTTTGAAGTGGCGCAGGCACGCACGCCATTTCCCGCCCTGTATCCGTCAAATTGTAACTGATAACGCGTTTGTCGACCTCTGAACGATGCTCTGTCACATAGCCCTTTTGAAGAAGGGACTTCAGAGACTGGGTAGCAGTGCCGCGGGTCGTGCCGAGGTATTCAGCAACATGGGATGGGCTTCTTGAGAACCTGTTCGCCTGCGCCAGATAGCCGAGCATAGCACGTTGCGTGGGGTTCAGATCCTCCATCCAGCCTTGTGCCGAGTCCAGCCTTGCCAGTCGATTGATCAAGTCGCGAATATGGGGTCCTTCTGTCATGATATTATTGTATCGACTCGAAATTATTATTGCAATAGTTTCGAGTCGATACTAATAGTGAGTCGAAACCACGTGAAAGGACATGATATGAAACGCTCACTTCTCACGTTCTCTGCTGCTGCCTGCTTTCTCGGAACCGCCACGATGGCGGATGGCACCCACAATCACGCCATCCACCAGGAGGGCGCCATTCGGTCCAGGGCGGATAGTGCAAAACTCGCGTCATTCGACATTCTGGCCGCACACGCGCACAGAAAAGGCAATGTCGTCTCCTTCCATATGACCACAAACGGCACTGCAGGCGCGGACACTCCCGAAGCCATTGGCGAGGTCGGTGGATCGAATGTGCTGTCCTATGTCTGGCCGACGTCTCTTGATCCCTCTGCCGTTGGCTTTGAGGGCGGAACGGGCATTCTGGCAATGGCCGCGACCAGCCACCCGGATTTCGATGACACGCCACTCTATGACGAAAACAATGATGGGGACCCTTCAAACGACGGCGTCGTCTGGCACAGTCACTGGGTTGTCCTGACCCCAACCGAGGCCTGCGGCCCTGGCGCCTTGGCGGTGCGCGACATTCCCGAAGGCGAGACACCGCAACTTCCCGCGACCTGGCCGGGCTTCCCCATCTTCCTCGACAGCCCGGGCTTTACGCCGCTATTCGACGGCCCTGAAATAACAGTTAATGTTGGGTTCCGCAGTGATGTGGAACTTACGGGTGTGGCCTATGACGGGGTAACATCCGCCCTTCGAGTGAACGCGAACATCCACTCACCTTTGCTCTGTGTCGTCGATGTCTTTGATGTGGCGTCAGGCGATCTCTCGCTGCCAGGCGAGATAAATTGATCCATTCGAGGGCCTGTTTTTGCAGCCCCTCCATCGTCTGCGGGCGGCGGTTCGCTTTGAGACCGCATTTCACGACATCTGAAAACGGCCTTTGTCATCGGTAACCACGATGGCCGTTTCACCCAGCGCATACGCCTTTGGGTTTTACTAATAGCTGCGCTGTGCATAAACGGCGGCTTTTGAGAAGCCATAGTTTGATTTTTGATGTGACCGGATGTCGGCTTAGGGCCGCCAGCGATGGCGACCCATTGGCGCTATATCTCAATGGCTTCGGCGATGACCAAGGCATCCTCAAGTTCGACGCCGAGATACCGGACTGTACTGTCCATCTTGGTATAGCCAAGCAAGAGCTGGACCGCTCTGAGGTTGCCAGTTTTCTTGTGGATTTGGGTGACTTTCGTGCGCCTCACTGAATGGGTTCCGTAGGCGCTTGCTTCAAGGCCGATAGATGTGACCCATTCTCAAACAATCCGGGCGTATTGACGCGTCGAGATGTGCAATCGCTCGTGGGATCGGCGGGCCAAAAGGCATTCTGAACCGACCATGAGTTCGTCTTCCATCCATTTCCCAACAGAGGCACGGGTGCCTTCGGAAATTTCGAAGCGCACAGGCTTCTGCGTTTTGTTTTGCAGTACTGAAGCGCGTTCCTTGATCTGACCCGATGACATGATATCGACAACCTTCATTTTCACCAGATCACAGCCGCGAAGCTTGCTGTCGATTGCCAAGTTGAAGAGAGCAAGATCCCGATGGTTTTCAGCAAGCTCGAGGCGAACTCGGATTGCCCAGACATGTTTTGGTTTCAGCGGGTGCTTTTGACCCACGATACGGCCTTTGTTCCAGGCTGGTCGAAGTGCGCGAATGGCAGGTAAGTTTAGGGTTCCCATGACTGACCCTCCAATCCGCCATGCCCGCCCACAACGACAACCCGACGTTGACGCAATACAATACCACAGGATGCTGCGATTGCTCCGAGGTCCTCTTAGAGCCCTTAGCGACCGACACCGTGAATCGAACTACTGTTGTGGCGAGTACCAAATTGGCGAAGTGTACGCGCGTTCCTGTGCCGTCATTGGGACGTTATCTGGCATTTGTATTCCAAATTTGACAGCATCATACGCCGTCCAGCGAGGGGTTGGAATTTCTATGACCCGGGCATAATAGAATGCGCTTTCCGAAGGATCGAAATCCGGGTCTTCCCACACGGTTCCCAGCTCAGAGGCTCCAATTGTATTGGTCCACGAGGGGATCGAAAGGTCCACTGTGGTGCCTACGGATGACAACCTACCAGCGGCATCTGGTTCGCGGGTACCAGACCAGGCCACGTCGTAGACTTTTTCCCGTTGCTCTCCATCTGCATCTAACCAGCCCTTTATGATCTGGATTCGATCCAGGTTTGCTCCCATCGGATCACGGAGCGCATATACCAGAAAGGAAGGTGCGCCTTCCCCGCGGGCAAGATCACCACCCATCGGCACACCTTTGGTGTATCCCACAAGCGCCAAGTCGCGCCGCAAGGCATCTTCTTCGGTAAAAGAATATCCTCCAAACATACGGACGCGCATTCTGGGCCCTGTTGTTGCGTAGGTTTCACGCCGATGCATCGCATCCCAAATGGCTTCTCGGGAATTCTCCTGCGCCCATACTGCTGTCAGACCGCCAGTAATGTATTGCGATGAAAGCAGCGCAACAGTCCCGTCAGCATAGGTCTTGCTGACATGTTGGCTGCGCTCTTCGCTGGGCTCATACCCGGTAAATTTCCCGAAGAAATTGTCGTTGTCTGGAGCCGTCAAACCTGTGTGTGTGTCACTGGCCCCACTCAAGCCAAACTTGAAAGGATTCACCCCCAAAGTCTTTTGTAGGGACAGGCCTCGAAGCAACCCGGATCGAGCGTATTCACCGGGCAACATTTCTGGCTCTTTCGGAACCGAAGCATCCAGATTGCCGTAATCCCACGTTTCGAAGTTGGCAAATTCATCGTCAGGTGACAGGAACGGATGGGCCTCACCATCTCCCTTAATCTGCGTTGGTTCGTATAGTCTTTCCCATTTGTTTCGCGCTTCTGCGTATGCGGGATCTAACGGCACACTATCCGCGAAATCATCGACTAACGGGAACATCCAGCCGTTAGACAAGTTCCCATTATGTGGAATAGCAAGCACACGCCCGCCTGTCGTTTGCTCATAGTTCTCCAACCACTTCCAAAGATCACGAGGGTTGGGTGAGCCCACCGGTGGCGTTGTTGTGTAAGGCAGTACCTGTCTTGTGAGCTCAGGGCCGTCGCGAAAGATCACATTTCGGTGCAAATTGTTCCCTGCAACAAGAGATGTCCATTCATAGGCGATAAAGGTGCTGAACACGCCGGGATCATTATACTCTTCCGCGGCATCGATAATTTCGTCCCAAACACGGGCATACGCGGGGTTGCCCGGTTGATAGTTAAGCGCAGGGGAAACCTGTCCTTGAGCAAACGCCGCTGTCAGCTCGAGCGCAGCCGCCAGAGCGGCTTCTCCACCTTTGTTGAATTCTTCATGGAAATATCTGCCTTGCTCATCTGCTAAGATGTTGGGAGCACCTCCGATGATGTCGGTGATAGCACCCATTGCATCCGAATGATCTGTAATCATGAAGAAATCGAGAGGCATCGACAATTTTACAGGTTGCCCCGTGTTCGACACAACTTCTTCGCCACGCGCAAACCGATAGGCATCACGCGGCATGAGGCGCGTACCGCCTCCACCAGCATCCCCGGAAAGACCAGTATGAACGTGGGTGTCACCAAAATAGACTTGAGTTGGATATGCGCGTTCAGCGTAAGGTGAATAGGGCCGACCGGAAGGACCGGAAAGGCCTGACGGATTTACTGCATCCTGAGCTAAGACTGGGCTCCCCAGAATTAGAGCTGCTGGCAAAACATAGCGAAACAATTTTTCCTCCCTAATTGAAGACACCATAGCACAGCTCTGCTCCGGAATTTATTTTCGACTTAGTTCGAAGGTTTGCTAGTTCCGCAGACTGTTAGTCGACCACCTCCAGATTTTGCGCTCGCGGTGAAAGTCCGGTTTGCGGGCTGCGGTCGCAGCATCTGAGAGAGGTGTTAGAGTCCGGAAAGCGAATCTTTAATCAGTGCGTCCATGTGTGCTTTCTCAATCTGCTCGAGGACGGTGAGCAGCGCGGCTGCGCGCTTCACGGCGTCGAGCGGGAGGTCGGTTCGCAGCGACAGGCAAAGAAAACGGTTTGGGACCTGTTTTGAAAGTTTTTTTGGCAGGCGATTTCGAAAACAGAAAATGCGGCCGCGGCGTATGAGGTAGGGGGCCGCGTGGCAGTGGGGTTTGCGCGATCGTTTGCCGGGTCGATTTCTGATCGTCGGTGTCACATCGGATTTTCAAGAGGCTCTGTCGCCCTTTTTTTCCTATATTTTTTGAAACAGGTAGCTGTGCGGGCAGTTTGTAGCTAGCCAGTCTCACCCAAAATTCCCTGAAAACAGGGACTTTTGCAGGGAATTGGTAGCGATTCGGGGTTGTTTCATGACAGCAGGCCTGAAATGTGAAACCATATCAGTGACTTGTGGGCGAGACCCCTGATCATCCAAACAGGGAAATTCTGGCGTACTTTCAGTGAAGACTCGCGAGCTTTCAGGGAAAAGGTATTGCGTGCAGTTTTCTGTATCGGTGACCTTCTTCGACGGTAGATAGCATTCGAACAAGTGCAGTCCGGAGAAAAGCTAGCTCCAATGAATAGTAAACTTTGCTTCGGCAACACATGGCCGCAACAGTTCCTGCGACCTCGTCTGAATGCTGCATAAGTTCGATCAGCGAGGGATGCCTGAGCCGAGACTCCTATTGGTTGGATAAGCGCCATTATGTGAAGTTTGAGGGGCCTACTGTGAATAACCATAGGTGAGGCCAGGGCCTTAGGGTCAGGACCCATTGATTTCCGCGAAGGGGCGTGATTCACGGTTCGAAAAACGAGCGGTGAACATGTCTGATTTTATCTGGCTGACGGATGCGCAGATGGCGTGTCTTGAGTCCTTCTTCCCCAAGTCCCACGGCAAGCCACGCGTTGATGATCGACGTGTGTTGAGTGGTATAAAATTCATTAATCGCAATGGTTGAGGTGGCGCGATGCCCCTTCAGTCTATGGCCCACACAAGACGCTCTACAACCGTTGGAAGCGGTGGAGCGACAAAGGCATCTTCGCCCGGATGATGGCCGGTCTGGCTGCCGAACACGGCGAAGAGAAGACTGTGATGATCGACGCCACCTACCTGAAGGCCCACCGTACCGCGACCAGTTTGGGCGTCAAAAAAAGGGGCGTGGACGCCTGATCGGTCGCACCAAGGGTGGCATGGACACAAAGCTGCACGCCATCTGCGACAGCCAAGGGCGTCCTCTGAACCTGTTCGTCACCGCCGGTCAGGTCAGCGACTACACTAGCGCACGGGCATTGTTGAGCAGCCTGCCGGACGTCGATTGGCTGTTTGGGGATCTCGGCTACGACGCCGATTGGTTCCGAGAAGCGTTGAAAGACAAAGGCATACGCGCCTGCATCCCTGGCCGGCAGCAGCGGAAGAAACCGATAAAGTACGACAAGCGTCGCTACAAACGGCGCAACCGGATAGAGATCATGTTCGGCAGGTTGAAGGATTGGCGGCGTGTAGCCACCCGATACGACAGATGTCCGAAGGTCTTCCTGTCTGCCATCGCTCTCGCCGCAACCGTCATCTATTGGCTATGAGTCCTGACCCTAAAAAGCCGAACAAGGGGGCAAGGACGGTGATGTCAGTATTCAGATTGAAGACAAACCCGGCAAAGGCCCAAAGACTATCCCACCTGGTCAGATCAAACGCTACACGCGCGGTGCCAAGCTCCCATCTGATCTGGAGTTCGAGGATATTGGGGACCTTTCCAAATGGAAGCTGAAGGAGCCGGGCAAAGGAAACCGCTACATTCAGGTCGATGGCGAAGTCCTCGAAGTTACGAATGACCTGTCTACCGTTGTTGATGCCGTCGGCGTCGTCGGTGATCTTCTCAACTAGATGAAAGTACGATGTTTCACAGCAAGAATAACCTCGCTTGTGCTGACGCTGGCCGGGGCGATCTTTCTGTGAACCCCGGCCCAAGTTGAAAACCCGGACACCGGACCTGGCGATGAAAAAAGCCCTTCTTGTACATTTTGCGCTTAGTACCTTTTCAGCAACGCGCGTCCAATAGGTCGATGACGTTCAGACTTTTGGACCAATCCAGACTTCCAAAGAGGCTACAACCAATAGGGCAAATGTACTTATGGGAAGAACAAAAGCGACTGGCGGGGCTATCAAAGACGAATAGTGACACGGCCCAATCGACCTGAATATGGTTCAGAAGGGGCGTTCAGTTAGGTGGGCCGAATATCTGCTTGTCAGAGACTTAAGGGCGAAAGCGGCGATGGGGGAGCGCATGAGGGTTTGGCTATTTAGGATAATTGGGCTTGTCGCACTTCTCGCATTCGCAGCAGTCGCGTTTATTTGGTTGTTGTTTGCTGCTCCGATGTTCTCGGACATGCGCCGCAACCTTGTGGAAGGAGTTCTTTCGGAACAAATTGGTCGGCCCCTTTTGGTGAACGATGATGTAAGCGTCGCGCTTGGCCGCATTAGTCACATCTACGTCGGTGGAGTGGTCATCCCGAGCCTGACAATGCCGGAGTCACCTCTTGTAGAATTGAACCTGTTGGAATTGGAGTTGGACATTGTCGCCTTGACCAACGGTCGTCTGCATTTTGACAATCTCGTCGTGGAAGGGCTCCAAGCAAATCTTCTTACAGCCGCAGACGGAACAACTAGCTGGCGAAAAGGCAGGCCAACACCCAAGCCAGCTTCCGAGGAAACAATATCAGCGGATGATCAAAAAGACGCCGCTAGCGCTGACAGTACCGATGAGATCGACACCGAAAGCAGTGGAATCCTGAACTTTCTGCGCGACAAGAACGTCAGTTTTAGGTCAATCGGGCTAAACATCGACGACAAGGTCTCAGGCTTCTCGTTTGTGTTTGACCTGAAGTCACTCGCTCTTGAACAAGCGGATAATGAAAAAAGAACGAATGTCTCTGGTTCCGGCTCCGTCAACGGTCAGGTTTTCCAAATCGAAGGCGACTACCCACACGCCGCACCGTTTACGACACGCGCCAGTTTTGGCGAATTGACCGTAAGTTACGATGGTGAGCCTTTCTCGGAGGACGAAGGTGGTGGCTATCGAGCTGTATTGAAGATGGACACCGGTGAATTCGGTGATTTTCTAGATGTCATTGGATTGGAACGCGTTTTGGAAGGCAATGGCCAGTTGCAGGCTGAACTCGTGTCTCAGGATGCCCTGAAGATCGAGGCGTTTACAACCACGGTAAGCCTGGAGGATGGACAGAGACTCGAAGCTGAAGGTTCAATAGATGACCTCTACACCGCTCAGGGCGTCGATCTGCTTTTCAACGCGCGACTTCATCCGGAAGGAGAGGCGCCGCCAGCAGCCAAAAGTATCCAGGATCTGAAGTTCACGGGCTTTGAAATGCATATGGTCGGATCCCTGGCTTCCTTCGAGTTTGAGCAGCTGCTTTTTCAAACCAATGCATTCGAACAGGGGCTGGACGTAATTGGTCCAGCATCCATCGAAAGCATTCGCCGCATGCCAGATGGCCGACTCGCCATGCTGGGCATTGCCTTGCAAGCCGGTCCAATTGAAGAGCCTGTCCTGAAAGCTGAAGGTGAAATCCTCGATCTGCTTCAGCTTCAGGACGTAATATTCGATGGTGTGCTGAACGGGCCCGCCAAGTTGATTTTGCCGAACCTAGATGAGGGTTACGTTGATCAGTTCGGCGGCATCAAAGCCGATTTCAACATATCCAATGCGGGCGGTCCGGTTTCTCTCAATAGGTTTAACGCGACCACCTACGGGACCGATCTCTGGGCGCTCGATCTCGCACTATCTGTCAACGAGCTAAAAGGGCTTGCCGGTCTCGATTTCGACGTGAAATTGGACGTCGACGACAGCGCCGAGTTTCTAACCGCAGTGAATCTGCAACCTGTCGAGATCGGAGCACTAGCTATCGATGCTGAAACCTCCAAACAGGGCGAGGACTTTGATGCCGCAATCCAGTTTGAAGCCGGGTCTTCGCATCTTCTTGCGGCTTTAGACGCTGATTTCCCCGAGGGCGCTACTGTTGTTCGGGGCAACATCGCGAGCGAAAGGCTCGATCTCAACGACCTGAAGAACCTGACTGCCGTGCTGGACCAACTGAAAAGCTTGGTAGGCGAGACCACAAAGGAACCTGAAGCCGAAGTTCAACCTTTGGTTTTACCGAAGGAGACAGACGTCCAGCCCTTAGTGTTGCCAAAGGAAAAAGGGAAACCTGCCGATCTTCTGGATGTGCAGCGCGTGCTGCGAGAAGCTGACGTCGAGGTACAGATAGAATTCAAAGAGATTGTAGGCCAGCAAGGCGTAACATCAGTTTCCAGCCAATTGTCTGCCAAAGAAGGAACCGTGGATTTCGGACCTCTTCAAATGGCCTATGGCGGCGGAAACTTCAGCCTGCGGGCGGTGATGGATTTGATTGACTCACCTGATTGGCTTTCATTGTCGGGATCGACCTCAGGATGGGAATTCGGCGAAATCTTGGATGAGTTGGGCATTGGTATTGAGGCCTATGGACGTTTAAGCGGTGAGTTCAACGTTTCGGGTAATACCACCTCGGGCAAGGCCTTCATCAACTCGATGCGCGGCAAAGCGTCTATGTCGATGTCGCAGGGCTATATCAGCACCAGCCTCTTGGAGCTGGCGGGACTGGGCATATTCCCTTGGCTGTTTTCAGAAGAGTTTCGGCAGGGTTACACCGACATCACTTGCGTGGTCGCCCCGGTCGATATCCAGGCTGGGCGGGTCAGTTCAAACTCGATCGTTATCGAAACAGGATCGGTTCAATTGGTGGCCAGGGGGCAAGTAGACTGGCTGAACGATCGCATCGCATTAAGAGCAGAGCCTCGTCGCGTAGGTAAACCCCTATCCAGAAGCGCCTGGCCCTTTGATGTGACGGGCCAGCTTTCGTCGCCAAAGTTCAAGCTGGATGTGGGTGGGTCGAGAAACCAGGCCCCGGAAGGCGCTGATGCAATGCCTGCCGACAGGCAACCGTGCGTGCCGGACATTAATCAATTGCAGTAGCCGGTCGCGACCTAATTCTTCAGCGGTTCCGGCTGTTCGGCCTGACACGCCAGAACGGCCTCAATGGCTTTTGCAGATCCGCTGAGATCGAGTTCAACCTCGGCCCCGCTTTCGCCAATAATCGTGACGCTTTGGCGTTCTCCAAACTCGGTTACAAATGCCGGGTTGTCGAAAAAGGCGTAGCCACCGGGCACGCCATTCTTGAAGACACCCACCGCTTCGCCTTCGAATCTCGCATCACCAAAATCGAACTGTACAATCCCGGTCGCCCCGTCCTCGATTTGAACCCAAGCCGGATTAAAAGCGGCAAAAAAGCCGCTGGCCTGATTGGGTGCTGCGCCGATTTCAACGGTCATTTCATTTTCAAAGAGTTTCCACGCGAGACAGCCGCTGCCCTTTTCGGGATCAATCAGGATTGTCCAGTCCCCGGAGTCACCCCATCGCTCCATACCGGCACCCCACACCGCGCCAGTGGAGATCAATGCCATTGCTGTCAGCGCCAACTTGTTCATTCGATGCCCCACACTTGTTCCGTATAAAGCTGCATTCAGAGTATCGCGCTGGATTAATCAAATACAACCATTCGATTTATGGAATGTTGAGCCAACGCCGACGGCATCCAGAGAACTTGTCCAACGACAGTTGTGGGCTGCACGCCAAACTTTGCAAAGTCCGCTTTCTGCGCATCGTCGCCATTCACGCCTAGCACACTACCGATCGCTTTGGGCTCGCAGCCGTCATTTTCCGCAGGATGCAAGAAATGGTGAAAAAGAGCCCTAACCTGTCATTGGTGTGCGAACTGGCCGCTGCGGTTGCATTCGACAGATCTCTGCCCATTTCTGTCAATCTCGAATTATCAGAGTTTTGCGAAGATGTTTGGCGCTTGTCAGCCTGAAGCAATATGTCTGACGTCAGCGCCAATGGGACAGTTTAGGTCGATTTGATAAGAGAGGGTTTCTGGCTCATCGTAACCGCCAAG